>DYHI01000054.1 GCA_020724225.1 Candidatus Altimarinus sp.
TGTAATATTTGCCGGAAATAATCAAGGACTATCTATTTCAACTCTATCTTCAAATATTCTTATCTCAATATCTCTTTGAAGATGATAGTCTCTATGAATAATAGCATTTGTTATAGCTTCTTTAACAGCACGAGATGGAATTTGATAATGAATAGTAAATCATGACTTGATTGTCAATCATGATTCTAATGATGATAAAACATATTCATGAGTTTTTTTAATTTGTTCAATTATGGGTCAATTAATTGTTTTTGGAGTTGAAAGTAAATTTGGAGTTTCTCAAATAGTTTCAACAGTTCATGAATATTTAAAAATTCTCACAGAACTTTTTGTATCTAAAATATCATTTGGATATTCAGAAAATAATAAAACCGCTGCTCTTGTTGGTTTTAATTTTCAAGTATTATCTTTTCTTGCAAGTCAAACTTTATAAAAAATATCTGAAATATCTTTTCAATAGATATCTCTTGCTTCTTTCCATTTTTTATATAATTCATTATCTAATAAGTCAAAATTAATATCTACCAACTCTAAATCTGCTTTTTGAAATCATTTTGCATAGCTATAATGAATTATTTCCTGAGGTGTTAATTGTTTATTTCATTTTCTTTGTCTTATAAAAACTTGATTAGACCAAGAATGAAAACTTTCTTGTGACTTATCAATATTTATAATAACTACCGTTTTTCAATTTATTGCAGTATATTTATCTATTTTATACAAATTAAAAGGTGGAATGATTTTTGATATTTCTCTTATAAGAGCATCATAGTTTTCTTCATTTTCTTCAATTCAGAAAATTCTATCAACTCATTTTAATTTAGTTTTTTCTGGATCATCAATTCATATAACTATTTTTCAACCATCAGTATTAGCGAATGATACAATAGATTGTAAAATTTTACTATTACTATTTTCTCAAACTCTTTTAAATTCAATAGTTTCAGTTTCAGCTGGAATAGATAATAATATATCGATTATTTCATGACTCATAATTATTTAGTTACTAAATTAAATTCATTCATAGCATTAGGTAAATATTCATTACTATAATGAGATAAAACATCTAAATTATCTACTCAAATTATTTTTATATCATTTAAACTAAATAAAGGATAATTTGAAAGTTCTCAGTAAAGTTTATTGTCTATAATATATCTAAAATTTGAATCAGTTAGGTATGTTTCAAAAAACTCTTTTAATAAATTGAGCTTTTCAGCAGTTTCCAAAGCAGGTCTTTCTGAAACTATAAATTTTTGCCATTCTGTATCAATTCTTTCATCTCTTGATTCAAATCTTTTGATAAGTCAAAGTCATTTTGAAATCATTTCTTTCAGTCAAATTCTTCTATGAGTTCTATTTTGTTCTTCATATGATTTTCTAAGCATTTCTGGATTCCAATATTCATTTGGTTTATTAAAAACTTCAGTTTTTAATACTTCTTCTACTCAATCAATTCAATAATTATTAAATGCTTCTTTTATAGTTTCACTATTTTGTAATACATATTCAAACTGTTCACATTTTGCTTTTCTATACAGTTCTCTATCTATTTTCATTCACTCTTTTCAAATATTTATAATTGTTTCTGTTTTTAGTTTATCATCTTCTTCTAAGTCTATTTCTCAAGCTTTTTTTGTTTCATCAATAATAACAGTTGTTTTTTGATGAGCTGAAATTTGAGGTAAATCAAGTTTTTTATTATAATCAAAATCTCTTTCAAAATATTCACAATTTCCAAAGAAATCTAGTAATAAAAATTGTTCTTTTTCTTTTGTTTCTCAAGTTTCAAAATATTTAAAAGTGTGTTTTCTTGTTCATCTTCATTTCATTTGCACAAAATCAGCTGGAGAAAAAATAGGTCTTAAAAGTACCACTCAAAGCAAATCAGGACAATCATATCAAGTGGTCATCATTCCAACCGTTACACAAACTCTTGTTTTTGAAGTTTTATAATCAGGATGAGTAACATCTGCAAAACTTGATTTTCCTGAAAGTCTATTATATGTAAAATCTTTTGTATAATCTTGTGCTTTTGGAATAGTACTTGTTATTTGTAAAGCGAAATCACTTTTATATTCTCACGGCCATTTTTTTGAAGCATAAATATTGAGTAAATTAGTTATTTTTGCAGCATGACTTACACTTACACAAAAAACAAGCATTTTTCAAAATTCTCATGTTATTGGATCAAAAAATCCATTTTCTATAATAGTTTTTGCAAAAATTTCATTGGTTTTTTCATTGAAAAAAGTTTTTTCAAAATCTCTCATTCTATAATCCTCTTCGATTTCATTTCAATCTTCATCTTGTCAGCTAAATTTATATCACTGCTCACTTAAAAGCTCAGTTGTGATATCAGTTCTCGCATCAATTACATATGGATTAATGAGAAAACCATCATCTACTCAAGATTTTAAATCATATCTAAAAGTTGGCTCTCAAGAATCACATCCAAAAGTTTTATAAGTATCTCTTAGATTTCTTATTTCCATTGCTTTTGGATTTTTCTCATAATTTTCTTCTTTATCGAGTCATTTTAGATAATCTTTTGGAGTTGCAGTAAGTCATAATTTATAACCTATAAAATATTCAAAAACAGCTCTTGAGTTTCATCATATACTTCTATGTGCTTCATCAGAAATAACAAGTTCAAAATCTGTAGGAGAAAATATATTTTTATATCTATCTCATGCCATCAAAGTTTGAATTGTAGAAACAACTATTTGACACTTTTGCCAATCATTTGATTTTACAGTATCTACAAAATAATCATTTTTAAATATTTCTCTAAATGCTTCAACTGCTTGGTTTTCTAATTCTATTCTATCAACTAAAAATAAAATTCTTTTTGCATTCCCACTTTGTAAAAATAATTTACAAATAGCTCAAGAAGTGGTTGTTTTCCCTGTTCAAGTTGCCATTTCAAAAAGAAATCTAGATTTTCATTCACTTGCAGATTTTTGTAAAGCATTAATTGCTCATACTTGATATGGACGAAGTGTTTTTATTGGAGCTAGATAATTTTCATCAACTTTAATATCGAATAAATCTTCAACATTTGGATTATAGTTTTTTCTATGTTCTAAAGATTCTAAAGTTGGGAACTCAACAATCATTTCAGGATTTCATTTTTCTATATCCCAAAAATAGTGAGCATTTCCATTTGATAAAATTATAAATCTAACTTTTTGTGAAATTGCATATTCTCTTGCTTGTTCTTTTGCTGATAATGGATGAATTGCCTCTTTTTTTGCTTCTAAAATGCAAATAGGAAATCATCTATCATCAAGTAATAAATAATCAACAAAACCTCTTGAGATATTTTCAAAATCATCTCAAAGATGTTCTATTTTTACTCAAGCTTCAAGAGAAATATTTGCTTTTTTATTTCATTCATCAAAAAATCTCCATTGTGATTTTTCTAATAATTTATTTATTTTTATACGAGAACTAGCTTCTTTTTGCATAAAATAAGTAAAGCTTAAATATTATTTTTTAAATTAAATATAATATAATTATTTTTTTCAAAAAATCTAGTTTATTATACTCACCCTCCACATTAACAAGAGTATTAATTTTTCAAACTTTTTTTAAAAATCCCATTTTTCCTAAATCTCTTGAATTTTTTACAAAAAAGCTAAAATAAAACTAGAATCTATTTTCTAAACAAAAAATCTATGAAAGCAATCATCCTAGCCGCTTGAGAATGATCTAGACTTAGACCTTTGACTGACACAACTCCAAAACCTCTTATCAAGATATTTGGTAAACCTATCATAGAACACACTATGGATTCACTCCATAAATATGTAGATGAATTTATAATAGTAGTAAAATACAGACAATCACTTTTCAGAGAAAAACTATGAAATAAATATAAAAAAACACCAATTACTTATGTAGAACAATGAGATGAAGCAGGAACTTGAGCCGCAATCAAATGAATAAAGGTCAAATGAGATTTTGTTATACTTAACTGAGATTCTATATTTGATAAAGATGATTTAGAAAAAATTTGTAAATTGAAATGATATGGATGTTTAGTAAAAAAAGTAGATAATCCTGAGAAATATTGAATATTTAAACTAAATAAAAAAGATGAAGTAGTTGAAGTAGTAGAAAAACCAAGTACTTTTATATGAGACCTTGCAAATATGTGAGTTTATAAGGTAAATCATCATATAATTGATTATTTAAAGGAAGTTGAATTATCTCCTAGATGAGAAATAGAATTAACTTGTGGATTAAATATTTTTTTAAAAAGTTTCCCTTTTGAGTTAAAAAAGATGAAATGAGAGTTTATAGATATCGGTTACCCATGGGATATATTGACAGCTAATTCACATTTTTTAAACAAGCTAAAAAAATCAAAAAAGAAATGAAAAGTAGAAAAAAATGTAACAATAAATGGTAATGTAATCCTATGAAAATGAAGTGTGCTTAAATCATGAACATATATAGAATGAAATGTCTATATATGAGAAAATTCGATAATCTGACCAAATATCTATATAAGATGAAATACTGTAATTTGAGACAATTGTAGACTTGGAAACTGAAATGAGATAAAAAATAGTTCTATTTGAGATTACACAAATATAGCTCATTTAAGCTATGTATGAGACTCGGTAATCTGAAATCATGTGAATATATGATGAGGTTTCATAACTGCAAATCTGAGACATGATTGAACAAACATAAAAATACCTGTAAAATGAGTACTAACTGATAGTTGATTAAGAAAATTTGGTTGTATAATCTGAGATAACACAAAAACTTGAATAAATACCTCAACTTATCCAGGTAGAATTATTTGAAGCTCTAGTTTTACAAATCCTTGAGAGATAATTAAGTAAATTGAAATAATATAAAACTAGTATAATTTTCAAAGTTTAAAATTTAATCAATTAGAACTATGTCAGAAAATCAAGCAACAATTACAAATGAAGAATTAGCAAAAACATATTTAAATGCTAAGTTGTACAAACCTATCAGGTTGTGTAGTAAATTTTCATAAAATTACTACGGCTA
>DYHI01000010.1:0-20708 GCA_020724225.1 Candidatus Altimarinus sp.
CTAATAAATTATTTTTATAAATTGGAAAAAAGAAGAAAGTAGAATTTTATTCTACTTTCTTCTTTTTTTGTTAAAAAATACTAATTATTAATTAATATATATTGTCAAGTGATTTTTTTTGATATATTTTTTTACATATGATAAAATGATATTGTGATAATAATTTAAAAACAAAAACAAAAAATGTTAAACAAAATAATTTCAGTAATACTTATAAATATACTTTTCTTTTCAAATACAACTTTTGCTTTATCTACAGATCAAAAGAGGGTGATTTTGGAAAATTTTCAAAATGAACAAATGAAAAATATATTTGAAGAAAATGATTTTTTTGCTGTAGAGTGAGGAGAATCGTTTTTTGATTCTTCCAAAAAAGTAGATTTATATAGTACACTTAGATCAAAAACTGAGGCAAAAAGACAATATTTAGAAGAACAAAATGAAGTATTAATAGAAAGAGTAACTTCTTTAGAAAAATCTATTGCTTCTTTGGATAGAGATATACAAGATAAAATTTCAGAAGTAAATAATATAAATTTAAAAGTTATCGAAACAAAGAAAGAAGTAGAAAGTTGAAAGCAATCAATTGATTTTTTGAGAAAAAAAATAGAAGAAAATAGGGAAGTATTACTTGATTATATAACTTACATATACAAAAAATGAAATTATAGTTTTGAAGATGGTAAGTTAGATAATATAAAGAGTATTTTGTTGAATTGAGAAGATATAGGTGAGGTTATAAATGATCTTCATTTTAAGTCAATGATACAAATAACTTGACAAAAACTCATAGAAAAACATAGAACCTTTGTTTGAACATTGTATATTAAAAAAATAGAACTAGAAAATGCGGAAAAAAGTTTGAAAACATTGAGAAAAAATTTATTGATAGAAAAAAAAGTTTTAGATGATAAAAAAGAGTTTAAACAAAGAATTCTTGAAATAACAAAATGAAAGGAATGACTTTATCAAAAATATATTCAAGATAAACTAGCTGTTGAAAAAAATATAAAATTAAAAGAATTAAGAGAAAGTATAATTTTTAAAAATACAAAAAATAAACTTTTGAAACAATATAATTGTGAATATGTAGATTTAACAAAAGAAGAAGAAAAACTTAAATGAATGAAAGATAAATGTATAGAATTAAATAAAGTAATTTATGCGGAATCTCAATTACAAAAATTAAATTATATTTGAAATAATCCATTTAAATGGCCAGTGGCTCCAGCTTATGGTATAAGTGCATATTTTCAAGATACAAATTATAAAAAAGAAATTTGATGAGAACATAATGCAATAGATATAGTTGTTCCTCAATGAAGTTCTGTAAAGGCTGCAGCAGCAGGTTATGTAGTATATCTAAATCCACCTAGTTCTGAAAATTATTCTTATGTTGCTATTAAACATAGTGATTGATTTGTAACTGTTTACGGGCATTTAAATGAAGTTTTTGTTAAACAATATGATTTTGTTAAAGAGTGAGAAGTTTTTGCAAAAAGTGGTTGAGAATATTGAACAAAATGAGCTTGATTGTTGTCTACTTGACCACATCTACATTTTGAAGTTTTTCAAAATAAAGATTATGTTGATCCTTTAGAATTTCTTGATACTTCTTACTTAACTTTTGCTCAAATTCCAGAAAAATATAAATATAAGTTTTATAATGATTTTAAAGTAAGAAAATGATATGAATATCAAGAAGTTACAAAAAGTCAGAGATGACTGAAACTTGATTGATTAACTGAAGTTGAAAGACAAAAAAGTCTTCTTGATAAATATGCAATTTGAGGTTTTAGAGATTGGAATATGTGGGTTGAGGAATCATTGGATTGAAATATTGATCCAACATTTGTAATGTGTATAGGTATAGCTGAAACATGATTAGGTAGAAATACTAAAACAGAAAATAATGTTTGAAATGTACGAAATACTGATTCTTGAGCTACAAAAACAATGTGAAGTCCAAGAGAATGAATAAGATCTATAATTTTTACATTAAATAATAAATATCTTTGAAAATATGAAGAGATAAAAGATTTAAGTAGATATGGTAATAAAACAGGTTCTATTTATGCATCATCTGACTTTAATTGGCATAATAATATAACAAAATGTATGTCTGCAATTAAACAAAAATATATTCCTGATGATTACAATTTCAGATTATAACAAAAATAAAAACGGTAGATACCGTTTTTATTTTTGTTATAAAATTAGTTTAATAAACTATCAACAATAGATTTAAATGAATCAAAAGGATAAGCTCAGCTTATAACTTCATATTCTCAAGTTTCATTATTAACAAGTATACTTCAAGGAGTTCATGTTACACCAAAACTAGAAGCTCATATAGATTGTTGTTCTGTTATTTTTTTAGCATATTTTTCTTCTTTTACACAAGATTCTAATTTTGCTTTATCTGCTCATAATTTAACAGCTTCAGCTATCAAATAATCTTTGTCAGATTTTTCATCTTTAAAAGCTTTTTCTATAAGTTTATAAAAGGCATCAGCTCATTTTTGTTCAGCTAAACATTCTGTAACCATTGCTCATGGAATTGCATTTTTATGGAAATCAAGAGGGAAATGGTTGAAATATTTATTTACTTTATCTCAGTAAGTTTCTTTCATTTTTGCAGGAACATCACTATTATGTAATTTTGCACAATATGGACATTCTAAGTCAGAATATTCAATCCATGATATTTTTGCATCTTTATTTCATGATAAGTAAGTATTTGATTTGATTTTACTTAGAGTATCTTTATCTAAAGTCATAAATCATTTATCTGATCTTTTTGCAAAAGGGTCAAAAGAAGCTCCTATTTCTAGAGAATATTGTTTATCTTTTAATTCTTTTAAGTAAGGTTTCATTTGTCCATTGTCATCTATATTGTTTGTAGATATTATAATAGCAGGTAATTTAGAAATTGAGTTATCTTTTAGATATTTTTCTACTCAGCTATCTGAAAAATCTTTTTCAATAAATTTAGCAGAAGCCAAAAATGGAACTTGTTTCAATTGTCATACAACTTGAGATGTCATACAATTTTTACATCTTTTATCATCAAGTACTGTAATGGTAATTTCTTTTGCAGTACTGTTATTTGTTTCTTTTCATGTTGAATCGCTTCATTTATTATCTCACATATTTTTTCAAACAAAAAATGCTCAAACAGCAATTATTGCTAATAATACAATAATAATCACATACAAAACTGTATTAGTCTTTTTTTCTGTTTCACAACTGTTACCAAATAATCACATAGGGTTAAAAAGTTAATTAATAAAATATTTAACTCTGTTAGTATAGTGATTATATAGATATTTCAAGTTTTTTGTTTTAATATAAAAATATTTTTAAAGTAAAATTAAAGTAAAAATAAGATACTGATTATAGAGCTAAAAATAAAAGATTAAAAGAAAATAAAATATAATTATTATAGTAAAAAAGATTTGATTTTTATAGAAAAATATCTATATTTATTATAGCTGTATTTTATTTATTTTAAAACAAAAATTATATATGATAGATTTTAACAAAATTGTTAATAAACTGTTAAAAAAATGATGAAAAATCATATTTAAAGATGATATCTTTGAAATCATAGATCCAGAGAAGAAATGTGAATACCAAAACTATCTAGACAAGACTATTTATAAATTAAAAGCATCTTGAGTTATAATATCTTTGAAATCTTGAGTTTATATAATCCCTGATAAAGAAGATACAAAATTGAATGAAGTTGATTTACTTGAAAAGTACTATATTAAGTTACTAAAAAAATATATAACTTATTATGTTTGAAGTGAGTATCTGGTATCTTGAAATAAAGCTTTGGAAATTCATTTAAAGGATTATTCAGTTGCAAATAAAGTTTATGTGATAAACAGAAGTTTGGATAAAAAGATAAAGATAGGTGATTATGAACTTGTTTTTAAAACCGTTACAACTACAGAGAACTGAAAAAAGTTAAACTTATTTAGTAAGCTATATAAGTTTATAGACACGAAAACTATAGACTCTGTTGATTTAAAAGTAGCAAATCTAGAACTTGCATTGCTCCAAAGTGCTTTAGTTTCAGATAATTATGAATGAGTAGATGTGTCTTTACTAACAAAAACTATAAAAAAATATTCAAAATACCTCAAAAAAGAAATTTTTGAAGAGTTAGCTCGTTTCAAGTTTGTTATGTCATTTAATAGGCTTAAGGAAATTTCAAAAACAATAGATAAAAACCTCTATGAAGTTTTTCTAGAGATTATAAAGAAAAATTGAGGATTGTTTATTGGGGAGGGGTTGAGGAGGATTTAAAAAACAATTTGCAAAAGTTTCTATTTATAATAATATACAATTATTATTTATAATTTATAAAGTATGTTTAATGATTTTTGAAATAGATATTCTCCGTTAGTAACTTCCGATCCTGTAGATAGGAGTACTTATACTGCTGATTATAAAACTTTTAAAGATAAGATTACTTCATTTTTTAAATGAAAAGCTGATGCAATTTTGGATGAAGATCAAGTAAAAGCTTGATATTATTATTCTAGGACTAAATGAGTTCTTAAACTTGACGAAGAACAAGTAAATTCAAAAGCTCATATGTATGCAAATATGGAAAATTTTTCAGATGAAAAATGAGTATTTTTTAATTTACAAAGAGCTTTATTTGTTTCTGGTGAATTAAGACAAAATAATACTTTTAGTTATATTTCTGAAAAAGATGAAGTGATCTCTAAAAATATTGAGAATATTGTTTTAGAAATTAGTAGAATTTGAAAAGTATGAACTAAATTACTTCAAAGCTTATTGCCCATATATATTGATAGATGATATTTACTTATACATAATATAAGGTTTGCACTACTAAATTATTTTAAAAAAGAAGTTGAAAGAGTTTTTAATAGAGCAAATTCTCCATTAAAAGCAGGCTATTGAATTGCATGATGACCAGTATATATAGTACAATGATATCATGATATAGATCATGATTTAATGGACGATGAAAAATTTATCTTAGCTTACTGAATGAAGAATTGATTATTGAGTAAATCTGAATTTAATAGAGTTGTTGAGATATTAAGTATGTGAGGAGATGATCTAGATTATTTTTATAATAATTCATATCGTGAAGATTTATTTGAATCTTATTTAAATAAAATTTTAAGTAAATAAATTAAAAAAATCATTAAATTTAGATTTAATGATTTTTTTAATTCTCACAAATAAGTAATCCAATTTTTTCACTATACTTTGAAGGATAAATATTTATTTTATTATAAAATTTACTGAGTTTATTTTTTAATAATTCAAATTTTGAGTTGAAGTCAGGGAATAGTATGTGATACTCAAAAACTAAAGTTTTTGAGACTTTGAAAAAACTTTCATCAATATTTAAGAGTAATTCAAATTCATATCATTCTATATCTATCTTTACTATATCAATACTTTTAATACTGTTTTCTTTTATGTATCAGATCAAATCTATACATATAACTTTTTCTTTTATTTCACTACTGCATAAAAATTGATTATTATAAAAACTTGATTGCATAGACTTTTCTTGATTTAGGTATAGCTCTTTATTTCATTCTTTATAGTCTACAAATCAATTATTAAAAACTATATTTTCTCAAAAATTTTTTAAGATCTCTTTACTTCTTTCATAATTTTCTTCACTGGCTTCAAATACATGAATTATTAAGTTCGGATTTTGTTCCAGACACCACTGACTAAAAAATCATATATGACTTCATATATCAAAAACTATCTTTGCATTTTGTAATTTATCTTTAATTATTTTATATTCTTCATTTATAAATATTTCATAATGAAGTGCTTGTTCGTATTTTGAGAACATTTTTTATATAATATATGGTTAATTAAAAGACCGGTCTCTTTTTTTATGAGACCGGTCTTAGATTAGTAATTATACATTTTTTCTTCTTTTAAAGTTCATAATTATAAATCAAAGTATCATGGAAAGAATTAAAAGCATAATTATTTCTTTAGGTCAAGTTTGTATCTTTGTAGCTTCAGATAGTTCTCATTTAAAAATCTCTCAACTTTGAGTTTTTACTATTGGTTCAACTAGGAAATAATCATAAGTAATCTTATCTCAAACAATATTTACTTCATATCTTGGTTCTTTAATATTATCTACCAATTCAAGAATACTTCAAGACATTTGTTTGTATATATTATAACTATCTGCTTCTGTTATCTTATCCCATGTAAGTATAGACTTAGTTTTAAGTTTTGTTAGTTGAAGATTAGTTATTTTATATATTTTCTTTACCTCATTATTTACTGTTACTGTAACTTGTTCAGCAGCTGAATTTAAATCAGATGGATTTACTTTTAATTTCATTGCTTGTTTTTTTTGAGTTTGATTTCACATATCATTTATAAGTTTTACATCAACATTATATTCTCAAGCTTCTTTTGGTGCATTTGTTTTTCATGAATACAATCAAGTTGATTTTTCTGTAAGTTTTGTAATTGTATCATCTATAACTACAGTTACTTCTTTTAATCATTTTTCAGCTAGTATCTCAACTGTTATCTCTGATTCAGAATCAACTTCATTTGAAGGAAGAATTCTTATAGATTTATATTCTGGATTTTTTGCATCTATACTAACTCTTACATCTCTTGAAGTTCAAACTACCTTATCATCAGCATCTAATACCGAAGCATTTATGATAATATCACCATTTTCAAGATTTTCTAATTTTTCTTCAAAATTTCACTCATCATTACTTACAGTTTTAATTGCATCTTTTCAATTTATTTTAATTACAACTTGATGATTTTTTTCTGTTTTTCATGAAACAGTAAGTTCATTTTTTCATAAAATCAATCAATCTTCAGGGGATAATATAGATATATTTAGACTTTTTGTAGAAGTATCTCATGATATAAACACTTCTCAAACTCACATTATTGCATCATCAGTTAAATCATATATATTTATTTCTTGTTTTCATGCAGTTTTAAATTTCAAAGCATTTTCAAATTTAATTTTTCACTGATCTGCTTCTTTAAAAGTATATGAATTATCTCTAATTTCTTTTGGTAATTCAGCCTTTGTATCAGTCTCACTTAAAATAAGAATAGTTCAATTATAATCTTTTACTGTATTTCAGTTTCTATCTACTGCCTCAATGATTATATCCAATGCCTCATTTACAGATGCTTCTTCTTTACTAAGTGAAACTTCAAAATGATCTATAGCAGCAAATGCAGAGTGAAATCAAAATATAGATAATAATAACATTAATTTTAAAATTTTCTTCATACTTATATAAAAGTTAAAAATTTATTTCTCTTGTATTCTAACTGTTTTTGTATAGAAATTCAAATTCTTAGTATAAATATAGCTTTACAAAATATTTATATTGTTTATAGATAAATTATATCATCATTTTTATTGTTTCCATTTGCTTTAATAGTTGTTATAACTATTTGTTTATTTCATAATTCATTTATAAGTAATTTTTCATGTATTTCATCTAATTCACTAAATAAATCATCAATCAAAAAAATAATCTCTTTTCAAGTGTTTATTTCTATAAATTTTGTTTCAAGAATTTTTAGTCAAAGTATTACACTTTTTGTTTCTCATCTTGAAGCAAAGTTTGTTAAAGAATATCAATCCAATAATACATCAAAATCATCTATATGAGGTCAAATGTGAGTATTTCAGATTATGATATCTCTATCTATATTTTTTGATAAATACTTTTTAATAGAGTTTTCTACATCATCTAAATCTACTTTTGTTATGTATTTGTAGTTTATATCATTTACCTTAAAATTGAGTAATTCCCTCATTACTCATATATTTCCTTCAAAAAATAAATTTATTTTTTTTCTATATGTATATATTTGAATAGATTTTTGTACTAGATTATTATCCCAAAACATTAATTCATTTTTCGTAGCTTTTCAGTCACGAATATTTTTAAGTAATTTATTTCTATTTTTAACTATATTTTTATAGTCTTTATTTATTTTTTCATATCATTCAAATGTACTTCAAAGTATATCATCCAAGAAATCTCTTCTAAGTGAAGGCGATAAATACATCATATTCATATCCATTGGTTGAAAAATGATGATTTTTTCTAATAATTCTATAAATTTTTTCTTCGTAGTTGCTTTTCAATTTACTAGAAGTTTTTTAGTATTTTTTTCCTTATCAAAAGATATAGCGAATTTTTTTCAATCAATTTTCGTAATTTCAATGAATCAAAATTTTGAATCATTTTTTACTAAACTAGATATTTCTTGATTTAAAAAATTTTTTTGGTAAATTAAGCTAATTGCTTCAAGGATATTTGTTTTTCAAACTCAGTTATTTCAGATTATAAAATTTCTATTTTTAACAAAAAAAAACTCTTTGTCTTCAAAGTTTCTAAAGTTTTTTAATTTTAGTGAAGTAAACATAATTTTATTTCATTATATTTCAAACAGCTATTTGTCCTGCAATTATTTTATTGCTTGAACATTTTAATAATTCTGTCTGATTTGTTAATTCTTGTTTTTCTATATCAATTCTTAACGGTGTTCATTTTTTTGTAACTGATACTGTTGGAATTACATTTGATGTATCAACTTCATTTAACATTTCAATGTATCATAAAATAGAATTTAAATCATTTTCGATTTTTTCTGAGCTTTCAGGAAGTTTAGCTAGATTTTTTGTAATTTTTTTTATTTGTTCTTGTGTTATACTCATTTTTGGATAAAATAAAATGTAAAGGTGTAAAAGTCGATAAGTGTAAAAGTAAAGTTTTACATTTTAACTTTTTAACTTTCATTAGTATATTTTTAATCTTTAAAAAATCAAACAAATGTCTTTTTTTGTTGAAGTAAAAAAAGTATTTTCAAACAACGAAGAGATTTTTACTCTTAGATACAATTCCTCAAAAATTGTATTTATTTTGAGTAGTTTTATTTTTTTCTTGAACTATTTTTTTATAGCTAATTCTTTTTATTATGATTTATTAATAAAAATATTTCCTATTACATCTATAGTTTTTTTATTATCTCTTTATCTATATTCTTGTTTTTTAATTGAAAAATATTTTAAAAAAATACCAAAAATTATTAAGATTTTAGTTTTTGTGTTATTATTTTTTATTTCACTTATATTGGCTGTACCATTTATATTACCAAAATGATTTATTAATATTTTTTAGATATGTTTAAAAAAATAATTGTATTATTAACTTTTTTATTTTTGCTTACTTCATGTTTTTGATGATCTACAACAACAAATACATGAAATTCTTTAACGAATTTTAAATGAAACGATTTTTCAATAGATGTTCCTATTTCTTGGGTTATAATGACTAATTCATGAACGACTTTACCTATTCCAAAAGAATGAAATTTAGAATTAGTTGTTTCTGCAAAAGAAGAAAAAGACTGATTTGTTAATAACATGATTATACTTTCAAAAGATCTTGAAGAAAAAACAACTTCATATAATTTTATGGTAAAAAATAATCCCAAAAATTATAATTGATATGAGAATTATAAAGAGCTTGAGGCGAAAGATTTTGAATTTATAACTTGAGAAAAATCAAGACTTTATGTTTTTGAATCTAAATATAATAAAGATAATAGTAAGCTGAAATTTATTCAAACTGCCAAAGTTTGTGATGGAAAAAAATCTTTTTTCTTGACAATAGGGTTGTCTTTGAATATAAATGACACCGCAAAATATGAAGATATACTAAAAAGTTTTGAATGTAATTAGATGAAACTTAAAAAGTAGAAATGTTAAAAAGTGAAAAAGTAAAGGAAAAAGGTTAATTTAAAAATTTTCTGGTGCCATAGCAAAGTGGTTATGCACGGGTCTGCAACACCCTTCACACCGGTTCGAACCCGGTTGGCACCTCCAATCTAAAAAACTAAATAATAATGGCTAGAAATAGCTATTTTATTTTTGTTTGTTTTTTGAAAATAATTTAATATAATTTAGTTATTAGATTATAAAAATACATTTATGACAACTATAGTTATAGATAATCCAAAATTAGAGAAAAAGTATAATGATTATGAACTGAAAATGAAATTTATAAAGTTTATGGAAGAAGAAATGAAAGAGGATTCAATAAGTTTATATGAAATTTCTGAATCAAATTTATCAAAGTATACTCAAAATAGATTGAAAAATATTGATAGTTTAAATTTTGTAGAATATTAGTATGATAAACAAAATATTAATTTCAGATGATTTAATAGCTTTTTTAGAAAAAAGAAATTTGGTAAATCAATATAAGAAAGCAAAAGAATATATATTAAAATGATTAACTAAACAAGTTGATTTAAAATTAAGAGAGCCGAAAAATGATAAGGTTTATTATTTTAGGTTAAATAGACAATATAGAGCAATTTGTAAAATAGAAGGAGATATATTAAAAATTTTTGATATAGATGACCATCAGAATTAAAAAACTAAATTGTTTTCAACATCCTCAGAAATCACTTCAAATCATCCAAATTAAAACTATTTATTCTATCAAAGATTTCAATTAGACGACTTTCAGGCACCTCCAAATAAAATTATAAAATAAAATGGCTCTATATAGCCATTTTATTTTATTCAAAGAGTACGGTTTAATATTAGAATTTTTAAAAAAATTTGCAATTATTTAATAATATTATATAATTACTATGAGGTTTGAGGGTTCGTCCCAATTTCTCGAACAATTCTGATTCGGTTCAAACCTTTCTAAAGTAGCTATCCAACTTGGATAGCTTTTTTAGTTGTTTTCTAAAAAACTTAAATCTTCATCAAAAAATAAATCTCAACTATATCAATTACTTTTCCAAACTGGAATTACAGAAACAAATTCAAAATGAGTCCATCAATCAACCTTTCTTACAACTATTTTTACTCTATTTTTATTATTATTTACAATAGCTACAAATCAATATAAAGTTACAATCTTTTTATCTTTAATTATTTTTCATCATCTTTTTAATTGAAATTCCTGCATTTCTTCTCTAAATTCCTGGTATAACTGAGAATTATTTAAGATATAAATAGTATGCAAAAAACAGATATATCTAATATAAGATTCTTTCATAGGTCTTTTATGATTTTTACTTTTCCATTCAATATGATTAAATCATTCAGGAGATATTTTTATTTCTCAAAAACTTGGAGAATCAATAATTTTATTTTTCTTAAATAAATTTATTGCTTTCTCTTTAACTTTTTCATAATCTTCTTGTTTAATTTCGTCCATAAAAGTAGTTTAAATAGTATATTAGATATTATAATTATTTTATATTTTTAACAAAAATTAATTAAAAAATTATGTACTTTTCAATACTTTCAAAAATCCTTTCAAATCATCTAACTCAAACCTATTTATCCTTTCAAAGATTTCAATTAGACGACTTTTAGGTACCTCCATAAAAATATGCAAACAATAGAAACGGCTTTTAAAAGCTGTTTTTATTGTTTGATAATTCTTTATATTAAATCCTTGTTTTTTTAAAATTATTGCTATAATAAGAATTGTTATCATTTTATTTTAATAAATTTTATTTATGTTTTTTAAACAAAATTATAATCCTACATTTTTTCTTGCTGCATTGTGACATGGTTGACTTAGTGTTACATTTTTTATGTATTTAATGTTTATTATTCCAAGAGATAGTGAAAAAAATCCTATTCCAACATTTGATACTTTAGTTGATGTTTGGATTAAGGGAGATTTGTTTTTTCAGATATTAATTATAGTATCTATTTTTTGAATAATATTTTTTGCATTTAATCATATAATAGTTCTTGTACAAAATTTGAAACAATTTTTTGAATTTAAGCAATCTTCATGATATAAGAAATTAAAAAATTCAAATGCTGAAATTTCACTTATGGCTATGCCTTTGACATTGGCTATGACTATTAATGTATTATTTATTTTAGGGGCTGTTTTTATTCCTTGATTATGGTCATATGTAGAATATCTTTTCCCATGAGCATTAATAGCTTTTTTACTTGTATGAATATTAGCTTTAAGTATTTTTATGGATTATTTTATAAGACTTATTCTTAAACATACTGATGCAGATTTTGTAAACAATAATAGTTTAAGTCAAATGCTTTCTGTTTTTGCATTTACTATGGTTTGAGTAGGTTTTGCCGCTTCTGCTGCTATGAGTAATGTAAAATTAACTATATTTTTATGATTAGCCGGATCTATATTTTTTATTACTATTGCTGTATTTCTTCTTTTACTTAAGCTAACTCTTTGATTTAAATCTATACTTGAAAAAGGTATTGATAAAGCTGCTTCACCTAGCTTATGGATGATTATTCCTATAACTACTTTAATCTGAATTACATTTATAAGACAAAGTCATTGACTTCATGATTTTTGAGCTCATTCTACAAATGCAGATTATATGGTTTTAACTTTGATTATTTTTTCTTTACAAATGTTTTTTTGATATATTTGATATAAAGTTATGAAATCAAATTCTTATTTTGATGACTTTATAGATGGTAAAGAAAAAAATCCATGATCTTATGCTCTTATTTGTCCATGAGTTGCTTTAACTGTTTTTGCATTTTTCTTTTTACATTTATGACTTGTAAAAAATTGATTAGTAGATAAATTTTCTATTTCTTATTTTTTATTGCTTTTACCAATTCTATACTTACAAATAAAAACTATTATTGTAATGTTTAAATTAAATAAAAAATTATTTTAATAAATTTATATTAAAAAATGATTTCTATACATTATAGGAGTCTTTTTTGTTATTTTCAGATTCTACTTTTCATCAAAGCCAAAATCCAAAGAATTATAACTATTGTTAAACTTGGATATATTTTTATGGGAGCATAAAGTCAAGCTATAATTCATCAAGATATGAAGTACAAATAACTTGATCTTTGTATTCTTTTCCACCAAATTCATAATTTTTTTTGAGATAAATCGTTTGAAGTTATAAGTAGAATAATTGCTGTAATTTCGCTTATTCTAGAGATTATAGGTATATAAAAGTTCCATTTTACAATACTTAAGTAACTATTTAATTTAGAAAAATCCAAAATCATAGGTCAAATCAAGTTTACAACTATTATACTTGATGAAAGTATTCAAAAAGCTTTTCTAAGAGTTACTAACTTTTTTAGTATTCAGATTTTTGGAAATAAGTCAGAAAGTGGTCTGATAGCCATTACAAAAACTACACTCCACCAACTTAAATCAAACAAAAATCACATAAAATTATTTGTAAATAAATAATTTCAATATAAATTATTATTTGATGCATTATAAAACCAAGAATAAGGGATTAAAGTAAGTGAAAATATTATAACAATCCAAGAAAATATATTTATTCAAGGTATATTTCAATTAAAAATCATATCTTTCCAAAATCCAGGATAAACTCTAGAAATAGTAAAACATTCATAAAAAATCAGATTTTTATCATGTCATAAATCTGATAATCATTTTTGTACACTATCTATCATTTCAGGATTACCACATATATAAACTTCATCATTTTTTCATATTTCGTTTAAATTGTCAGTAACTCTTCATTTTTCTCATTTGTAATCTGGGCTTGGTTTAGATACTTTTATTATAACTTTTGTATTTTCATAATTTTCTAGCTTTTCTTTGTAGTAAATATCATTTTCAAATCTTACTCAAAAAATAACAGTTTTTTCTATTTCTTTTGGACAGGCATCAAGCATAGATATCATTGGAGCAAGTCATGTTCAAGTAGCTATAAAAACTTTTTTGTTATTATTGTTTTGTAAAGTGAAATTACCCAAAGCTCATAGATAATTTATTTGTTCTCATACTTTTAATTTACTTAAATAATTAGATCATCTTCATTTATTTAATAATTTTACAGTTAAAGTAAATGTATTTTTTGTACCAGAGGCAATGGAATAAGATCTAGAGAATTTTCAGATCAAGTCAGTTGCCTGAATAGATATGTATTGTCATGGAATAAAACTAAAATTATCAGTCTCAAAAGTAAGTTCCAAAACATCTTTTGTTAATAGATTTTTTTCTTTTAATATGGCTTTTTTAAAACTTAGTTTTATTTTTTGCTTGCAAGTAACTTTTATGACATTTACTGGACACATAGCTTCAGCTTGAAGTATTTGAGAGTCAAGTCAATTATATTTTTCAGTAATTACCTTCGATGTAGGATTAATCACAAAAACTTCAGGACAAACATTTTCACAGTTTCTGCAACTTATACAACCAGGAACTACTTCTACTTTTTGTATCATAAATAATTGTATTATAAATATTGTTTTTTAGTTTATTTTTAAATAAATATAAGTCAAAGAGAAAATAATGATATTGTTTTTGCTTATTAATATCAAAAAAAATGATATAATCAGACTTGACTTAGACCTTGAGTTATTATTTCAAATAATATATTTAATTCAAAAGCTCCTACAATTATAGTTATTCCACTTACTTTGACTATAAAAACCCCTTTTCCTACAGAATTTATCATAAAATTAAGTGATCAAAATTAATTAAAAGCAGATAGTCGTTTTTTGTGAAGTCAAATAATAACTATTGATAAAAGTTTTATTACTCAAAAAATTTGAAGCTTGGAGAGTATATATTATAAGGATTTTAAAGAAGCTATTAAAATTGCTTTAGATTTTGATGATGATTTTTAAATAATTATCTCGTGCCATCACTCAACTTTAACAATATTTCTATGCGTTTCATTTCTGTGTTCATTCCATGGAGTTTTAAGTAAATAAACTTTTACTCAATTTTGTGCTAATTCTAGGGCATAATCCATATCATCTTCTATCATTATTTTAACTCATTCCTCAAGACATATTTCAGATTTTGTTCTATTTCATCAATAATAACAATTCGAAAATAGAATTTTTCAAACTAATCAGCTAAAATGGTGTTTTACCCACTCTGAAGTATATTCACTTAATAATTGATGTCTTGCAGTTAACATACCAATTTCAAATCAATTTGAAAATTCAAGTATTTTTTCAACCGATCAATTAACAGGTCTTATTTGATTTTTTCATTTATCTGATAAAATTGCTTTGTAAAATATTTCAATCTTTCTTTGAGTTGTAAGTGGTTTTCAATTTTCTTGAATTATATCTCAAAATACATCTCTATAATTAAGAGTTGTTTCATGAGTGAAATTTGTTCAAAAATCCCTATTTACAATAGGGTAAACTCAATCTTCTATAGTTCTAGCAGTTGTTTCATCTATATCAACAAAAATTTTTTCCATAAAAATAATTCAATTATAAAAGTGTATTTTTTTATTCTAAAATAAAAAAATGAAAAAGCAAATTTAGATTTGACAAATAATTAATCTTAATAATAATATGATTATTATATTTTAATATTAATAATATATGCCATTACTTATTGTTCCAAGTCATCATAGTTCTCCAGATTCATTAAAATGAAAGTTTAATGATAGTTTTTCATCTGATATTCCAGTTGATATGTTATATTCTCAAAGAGAATGAGGATTACAGAAATGAGTTCTTGTTGCTACAAAAGAAGCTTTAGATAAAATACTTATTGACCCAAGAGATAATTTTAGGTCATATTAATATAGGCAAAATAATCAAAAATTATCAGTAAAAGATAGAAAAGAGGAAGAAATAGATTGGGATAGATGGAGTAAAGATCAAAAAGATCCATCTCGTAGTCATTTTACAAAATGATATTCTCAATGATTTTCAAGTACAAGCTTGATAACTATTGATAGTGAAGATGCAAGATGTATGAAAGCACTAATTGATGTATTAGGTAAATTACCAATTGTACCAGTTTTACAAGCTTATTTATTTGATCCTAAATATTTTTCTGAACTTGAGATCAGTTGAGTAGATGTAAAAGATTTATCTAATAAATATCCATTTTGATTTTTATCATATCCAAAAAGAATTTGGCCAGAATTTTATCATGCTCATACTTGAGAGTCATTATTAAGAATTTCACATCATCCAGATAAAGATAATTATCCACACTGAAATGCATTTTTTACAGATCCTAGATTAGGTGAAGTTAAAGAATGAGATAATTATCAAGAAATTAAGACTAAGTTTAGAGATACATTAATGCCTATTTTGAGACAATCATTAAAGGAAGTTAATAAAAAACACAAAGAAAGCATTTGAAAATAAATTTTTTAAAAATTACCTCTTCTTACACACAAAATAAACTCTTTCAGATTGTTCATTGACATTACCAAAATGAAAATCAATCATTTCTAGAACTTTAAAACCTTTGTTTTTGAGTTCTTTTTTTATCATTTCGATTGGAAAAGAGTTTTCTTTTACTGTTTCTTGTATCAAATCGTATCTTCAATCATTTGCTTTTTTAAATATCTTTATCAGCCATTCATAGTATCAAGTTTTTTTAAACATTTCAAGACAAACAGTATCTTCACCAAAATTATAAAACTGTGCAAAATCTCTTGTAATATTTTCAAACTCAAAAAGAGTATTTATGTCAAAAATCAAAATTCATCAAGTTTCTAGGTGATTATATGACATTTGAAAAAACTTTTGCCAGTCTTGCCAAGTGAGTAGATGACAGATAGAATTGTAGTTACATAAAATCACATCAAAAGTCTTTTTTAAATCAAAATTAGTCATATCTCACAGAATTAAATCTTTTTCATCTAGATTTTCTTTTGCTTTCTCTATCATCTTTGGATTTATATCAAGTCATGTTATGTTGTATCACAGTTTTTTAAACTCTTTTGCAACTGTACTTGTTCCACAAGCTGTTTCCAAAACAGTGATTTTTGATTTATCTTTTCATTTGTGCATTTCTATAAGCTCATTTAAAAACTCTACTTCATCTTCTAAAGGAGAGTTTATTCATCTAACTATTTTATCGTAATACTCCAAAAATATATTATATGTATCCATAAAAAATGATTAAATATTAATTTGAAAAACTATAATTAAAAAAAACAAAAAATAAACTTTATTTTTATTTGCTAAAATTATATAAAATCTATAATTATAAATATTTTTGTCACCTTTTTTGATTTAAATAGTTTAAATAAATAAGAAATGACAAAAAATTTCTAATAATTAATTAATTTTAGATGTCAGAAAGAGAAATAATCTCTCTATGTCAAAAGTGAGATTTTGGAAATTTCGGAGATCTTTATGATATTTATGCAGAACAAATTTATAAGTTTATATATCTAAAAACTTATGATAAAGCATTATCAGAAGATATATGTTCTGAAACTTTTTTCAAAGCACTAGACAAAATAAATACTTTTAAAAATAGTTCTGAAAGTAATTTTAAAGCATGGCTATATCGCATTGCATATAATTTAATTGTTGATAATCATAAATTAAGACAAAGAATTGTAAGTATAGACGAAATATTGGAAATAGGTTATAGTGATGATTTTGCAAAAGATGTAGATAATAAAACAAAACTAAAAAAAGTATTTGATTTTATATATACACTAAATAAAAAACACAAAGAAATACTTATTATGAGACTTTGGGATGATTTAAGCTACAAAGAAATATCAGAAATCACATGAGAAAGTTTAGTAAATTGTAAAAAAATAGTTTCTCGTACTTTAGCAAAAATCCAGTGAGAAAATTTATTTGTATTAATCATATTTTTATCAATTTTATAGTATGAAAAGAAAAGTAAATAAAATATTAGAAGAGTTATATGAATACGATTCATCTTTGAAAAAAGAAAAAGATTTGTGAAAAGTAGTAGAAAATATGCTACTTTTTAAACCTAATTTAAAAATAGATGATAGATTTAAAAGTGATTTAAAATCAAAACTTCATAATGAAATTTCAAAAAATGTTTATAAAAATTTAGAAAATAAGAAAGAAAAAATACCATTTTTATTTATTTTAAAATATATATTTTCTTGAGTATTTATTACATCAATTGGGATATTTTCACTTGTAAATTTGTGATTTTTTGATTCAGTATTAAATCCAAATGAAAAGCAAATAATCCAAATCCCAGAATGAGTTAAGACTAATTTAATTGATACAGAAGAACAGATAGAAAATAACGAATTGATAAAAAATGAAAATTTTACGGATACAAAAATAGAAGAAAAAAAACAAATTGCAGTAAAAAATATTGCTCCAAAAATATGAGAAAATAAAAAAATAGTAGAAAAATTACCAGAAAACAAAGAAAATATTGATGAAAATGAAACAAAAAAATCAGAATTAGAAACAAATTCAAATGAATACGAATTTCCAAAAGAAGCTTATGATTTACTATTTTTACCTGAGTTACCAACAAATGATTCAGATATAGCTTGAAATATATCAGATTCAATGGTAAATAGTAAGATGATGCAACCATCTCTTATGATGGATTATTGAGAAAATTTTTGAAATCATGATGCAAAAATTGTATTTATAGAAAAAGTTAAAAAATTGAATATCACTAATTATGATTTATCAAATATATCAGAATCAAGTACTTGAGTTTTACATGTAACTGAAAATAAAGAATATTGAATGATATTTTCAATAGATTTTGATAATTTGCTAATAAATATATCAAAAAATGATAGTAATTGGCCAAAAAATAAATCAAATACATGAAGTTTGTTATCTAATAGTGAAATATTTACAATTTCGAATGATTTTATTAAAAATTATAATATTGATTTAAATAATCCTGAAATTCAAGAAAAAAATGAAAAAATTGCAACTATTAGGTATTTAAGTGAGGATTGAATTACCTCTGTTATACTTGTGATTGATTTATCTGAAAAAAGAGTTATTTCATTAAAATGATATTAGTTTTTTTCTACAATAGATTTTAATATTTCAATTTCATTATCACTTAAATATCTCCATTTTCAAGGTTCTAAATATCAAAGTTCTAGATTAGCTATACTTATTCTTTTGAGTTCAATTACTGTGTTTCAAACAGCTTCAAGCATCTTTTTTACTTGATGAAATTTTCATTCACTTATACTTAGATAAATTTCATTTTCACTTATTTTTTCTACAATTGCTTCTTTTGTAATAAAATCATCAATTTTAACTCATGATTTAAGTTTAGATAAATGATCATCGTTTAAAGATAACTCAGATTTAACATAATATTTTTTAAATATATCCTTTTTGGGTTGAATAATTTTGTGAGTTAAATCTCAATTGTTTGTCAAAAAAACAAGTCAAGATGTATCAAAGTCAAGCCTTCAAACTATATCAATTAGATTTGCATAAGGACAATCTTTTATCAATTCAAGATAGCTTATATGTCATCAATCATGTTTTCTACTCGACACATATCAAATAGGTTTATTTAAGATAACATAAATAAATTCTTTAAATTCAATATCTTCTCATCAGATACTTATAATATCAGAGTATTTTATTTCAAAATCTTTGTTTGAAACTAAATTACAGTTAACTTTAATTGAATTATTTTTTATGTATTGAGTCATTACCTTTCTAGATCAATATCACAGATTTGAAAGAAATTTATCTAATCTCATTTTTAATATTTATTATATTTCATAAAGATGTATTAATTATAGTTATTTATCATTATTTTTGAAATAAAATGCATCTCAAATATTTGACAATAAAATAATAATATGGTGTAATACATATATATTTTACATATTTTAAAAAATTTATGATATTTTGAATTGAAATAGAAATATTTATATTTTTGGTGTTATCTCTAGCTTTGGTAAGTGCATTTGAATTTATAAACTGATTTCATGATACAGCAAATGCAGTTGCTCCAGTAATTTACACTAAATCATTAAAGGCAAAAAAAGCTGTACTAATAGCATGAATTATGAACTTTTTATGAGTAGTTCTTTGAGGAATATGAGTCGCAATGGCTATAGTTCATTTATTACCACTAGATATAATTTGATACCAGTCAACAGCTTTTTGAATTATTGTAGTAATATCACTTCTTTTATCTGCTATTATTTGGAACTTTGCAACTTGGTATTTTGGTATTCCTGCATCAAGTTCTCATTCTCTTATATGAGCTATATTAGGAGTAACTATTATGATGATGTTTGTTCCTATTGTTTGATGACTTGATGTAATTCCAAATTGGCAAAAAGCATTAGATGTAATTAAATCATTGTTTATTTCCCCTATTATATGATTTTTTTTAGCATCAGCTATTATGTTTTTATCATATAAATTCATAAAAAATAAATATTATTTTTCAACTCCATCAAAAAAGGGTAAAAAATCTCCAAAAATTTGGTTAAGATCTATGTTGATTTGAACTTCTGCATGGGTATCATTTGCTCACGGTTCAAATGATTGACAAAAATGAGTAGGTCTTGCATTGCTTATCTTGGTTATCTTGGCTCCATCTATATATGCAGTAAATCCAAATATGAAAATAAGTGAGATAAATAGAAATATAATATCAATAGAAAATAAGATAAACTCTATTAAATTAGATAAATTAACTGAAACAAATCAAAAATTAATTGAAGATACAAAATGAAATTTAGAATCAATAAAACAAACAATAAATTCTTGAGAAAATTACGATAAAATGGACCTTAGAGAAACTGTTTTATCATTTCAAAAAAATATTAAAAAAATAGAAGAAATAAGTTCTTTTAAAAGTATTTTTTCATCAAATGTTTATGCCTCATCAATTGTAGATAGTTCATGAATCCAAAAA
>DYHI01000010.1:20746-34053 GCA_020724225.1 Candidatus Altimarinus sp.
TGGTGGGTTAAAAAACCTAAATCATTAAGTAATGACATAAATAATGATATTGAATGAATAGTGAAAATAATAGATTATGCTCCATTATGGGTTATTATACTTATTTCATTATCTCTTTGATTATGAACTATGGTGTGACGGAAAAGAATTGTTGTTACTATATGAGAAAAAATATGAAAAACAGATATGAATTATGCACAAGCTACAACATCTGCACTTATGACAGCAATAACAATTAGTGTTGCATCAAGTCTTCATCTTCCTGTAAGTACTACACATATACTTTCTTCATCAGTTGCATGAACTATGAGTACTTGACCAGATGCATGATGAGTTAGAAAATGAACAGTTAGGCATATATTGATGGCTTGGGTTCTAACTTTACCAGTTACTATGTTTCTATCAGCAACTATATTTCTTGCTCTTTGGGGGGTGTTTGTGAGATAATATAAACTCCTAACAAAAAATAGCTAAAATTTTTAGCTATTTTTTATGTATCAATTATATCACATTGCTTGATTTGCTTTTTCAAGTATGTATCTCACAATCCAATGTAACTGATAAAAATTTATCCACCTTTCAATTATTCTATTTTCATCATATCATCAGCTTATATAAGCAGCAATAGTGCTAGTATCTCATATTATTGATTTTGCAACATCAGATAATCAGCTATCAGTTACATAAATTCTATTATCTCAAATATCAAGTCATTTTCAATAAACCATTTTTTGCCTATCCAAAACTATATTTGGAAAATTATCTAAATAAAATTTATCCATTGTATCAAAGTAATTTATTAATCTTTTCTGAGAAAATTCTTAGAAATCTAGGTTGTCTATAATATTCTATCCACTTAGTAATAGTATTTATTTGCATATTGTTTAGATATGCAATTTTTTCTTCATGAACAATTACCCAAATTACATACATTTTTATATTATTACTAAAATCTTCAAGTTCTTTTTCTGACTTTAAAAAATCTGATTCTTCTAATTTAAGAGGATTTCAGTTATATAAATAGTTTTGTCTTTCGTTAATTCAATCCACGAAATTACATAGACTATCAATTAACTCATCTTTTTCACTTTTTTCAAGAGTTGTTATAAATTCAGGTGACATAAGTTTAATTTAAAATAATTAAATAGATTATAATATAATTAAATAAAAGTCAAGAATAATAATATTATTTTTTCTTGACTTATTTAGAATAACTATATACTCAGAGTATAAAAAGGATGTATAAATAAAGTTTAAAAGAATAATAGTAGAAAAGATAAAAAGTTTTTTAATATTTTTTGCTTTTATTTATTTAATCTCTTTTTCACTTAATCTTTTTATCTATTAATCTTTCTAATTATGCTTACAGATAAACAACAAAAAGTACTTGATTCAATAGTTGATTTTATTACAAAATACGGTAAATCTCCAACTATAGAGGAACTGAGAATTGCTCTTGAACAAAAATCAAAAAGATGAGTTACTCAGTATCTTGAAGCTCTTGAAAAGAAGTGATTTATAAATAGAAGTGATAATTATAGAGGAATTAGACTTTGAAATTCTGTTTGATTTCAAACTATGTTAAATATACCTATTTTGTGATATGCAAATGCTTGAACTCCACTTGTTTATGCAGAACAATCTGATTATGGAGCTTTAGCTATTTCAAAAAAATTAGTTTCATGATCTTGAGAAGATTATTTTTTCCTAAAAGTAGAGGGAACTTCTATGAATAACTTTACAGTAAAATGAAAAGTGATAGATAATTGAAGTTATGTTCTTATAAAAAAAGATGAAACCTCTATAAATGATAAAGAGGCATTTTTGTTTATCGTTGATTCTTGTGCTACTATAAAAGTTCCTAAAATTGAAGGGGAAACTCTATATCTTTTACCAAAATCAAAAGATACTATTCATAAACCAATTATATTATCTACATCCGATGATGTAAAAGTCAATGGTAAAGTTGTAGATGTGTTTAGTTTTTAGATTGATTTTTTGAAAAAATTTGCAATTTATCATAATAATTTTATAATCTAAATTATAAAAAAGCATTTGAGCAGAAAACAACTGCGAGCTCAAGGAAGAAAACGAATTTTCAAAGCAAATTCTAGTATAAAGTGACTAGTGGCTAGTTCCTAGAAACTAATTACTAGAAAAATAATTATTTTTTCGTGATTAGACCCTTGCGGAGTCGTAATACTTCGTTAAAAAAATAAAATTAAGAATTACTATTCGGTGGCACCTTCCTTCTTTGCATAAATATTGAGGGACCGAAAGTACAAAAATATTATCTTTTTTAGAGATTTATTTTTGTACTTTTTTACATTATTATTTTAAAATTTTTGTTTCTATGCTTAGAACTTATACATGTAATGATTTAACAAAAGAATCAGTTTGACAAGAAGTAACACTTTGCTGATGGGTAAGTAACAGAAGAGATCATGGATGAATTATATTTATTGATTTGAGAGATAGATATGGATTAACTCAAATAGTTTTTGATCCTGCAGATAATGAACAAGCTTGGCTTGAAGCAAATGATTTTAGATCAGAATATGTTATACAAGTAACTTGAAAAGTTAGAAATAGGCCACTATGACAAGAAAATAAAAATTTAAATACTTGAGAAATAGAGGTAATTATTTTTAATACTAGGTTATTATCAAAATCAAAAACTCCTCCATTTGAAATAGATTGATTTTGAGACTTAGCAAATGAAGAAATCAGATACAAACATAGGTACATAGATTTGAGAAGAAAAAAAGCTTTGGAAAATATTATGTTTAGATCTAAATTTCTTAACTTTACTAGAAATTGGTTTTCTTCAAATGATTTTTTAGAAGTTCAGACTCCTATTTTTACTGTATCGAGTCCAGAATGAGCAAGAGATTTTTTGGTTCCTTCTAGATTGCACCCAGGGAAATTTTATGCACTTCCACAAGCTCCACAACAATACAAACAATTACTTATGGTAGGTTGAGTAGATAAATACTTTCAAGTAGCTCCATGCTTCAGAGATGAGGATCCAAGAGCAGATAGACATGCTTGTGAATTTTATCAAATAGATTGTGAGATGAGTTTTGTAGAACAAGAAGATGTCTTTGGAGTTGTAGAAAACTATATAAGAGATGTAGTAGCTGGAGTAAGTGATAAAGAAATAATTTCACCTATTGGATTTGATAGAATGAGTTATGATGAAGCTTTAGAAAACTATTGAACAGATAAACCTGATTTGAGATTTGGTATGAAATTTGTTGATTTAACAGATATTTTTGCTAATAGTAGTTTTTCAGTATTTAAAAATGTTTATGATACTTCTTGAGTTATCAAAGCAATTAAGTTAGAATGACAAACAATGAGTAGGAAAGATATAGATGATCTAACTCAAGTTGCTATTAAGTCAGGAGCAAAATGACTTGCTTACATCATATATGATGCTGTTGAATGACCAAAATCTCCGATTTTGAAATTTTTCTCACCTGAGGAAATTAAAGAAATGGAATTTAGATTACAACCAAAAACCTGAGATATAATATTTTTCTCAGCAAATGAATTTAAAAGAGCTGTTACAGTTTTATCAGTTGTGAGACTTACACTTAGAGATAAATATAATTTAGCAGACAAAAATAAATTAGCTTTAGCTTGGATAGTTGATTTTCCTATGTTTGAACAAGATGATGTTACAGGTAAACTTGATTTCTCTCACAATCCTTTTTCTATGCCTCATGGTTGAGTAGAGGCTTTTGATAGACAAGATTTATTAAATATAAAAGCTGTTCAATATGATTTGGCATGTAATTGATTTGAAATACTTTCTGGTTCGATAAGAAATCATGATATAGAAAGTTTGGTTAAAGCATTTTGAATAGTAGGTAGAGATAAACAAGAAGTTATTGATAAGTTTGGAGCAATGTATGAAGCTTTCCAATACTGAGTTCCTCCACACTGATGATTTGCTATAGGAATGGATAGATTTATGATGATTTTGAAAGATGAAGAAAATATCAGAGAAGTTTATGCTTTTCCTAAATCTGGAAGAGCACAAGATTTGATGATGAATGCTCCTGCAACAGTTGATGCATCTCAACTAGACGAATTACATATAGAATTGAAACCATTTGACCTATAATATGAATAAAATAGATATATATAATGATTGAACATGAACTTGATGAACATGAATAGATTCTGAGATAATAATTTTAGAATCTAGTACAAAACAATATATACATAATGTTTTAAATTGAGAGTAATTTAGTATTTAACTTTTATTTTATGCTTAGACAATTAAATATTAAAAATATTTTATGGGTAGACTGAGTAGATATAAGTAAAAATGAATTACAATCTGTTGTTCGTCATTACAATTTCCATGAACTAGATATTGAAGCATGTTTAGAAGAAAATCAAAGAGCAAGAATTGATTACTATGAAGATTATATGTTTATTACTCTTCATTTCCCAAAGTATAATACAAGAACACAAATATATGACTTAAATGAGTTTGATGTATTTTTAGGTAAAGATTTTTTGATTACATTTAGAAATCATACCTGAACTCACATAGATACTATTTATGATCAATACTGAAAACTTGAAATTAAAGAAGATAGTAAGATGAAAATTTCGACTTGATATATATTGTATGAGATTATACAATCTATGTTTATGAAGATGTTTAGAGTAACTGAAAAACTTAGATCAGAGATAAGACAAATAGAAAAAAACGTATTTGCCTGAGCTTCTTCAGCTCTTGTAAGAGATATAATGATTAAGAAGAGAAATATAATAATGCTAAAAAATATGTTTAAACCTCAAGTTCCAGTATTGAATCAACTTGAGTTTAATATGAATAAACTTTTTGCTTGAAAAATGGAAGCGTATTTTGAAGATTTGGAAGATAAACTTTGAAAAATAGTTGATGAGATAAATTTGTTGGAAGAATATATTTGATCAATTGAAGTCTCATATAAAACTATGATTGATATAAAAACAAACTCAGTAATTAAAATACTTACATTATTTTCTGCTTTTTTATTTCCTCTTACACTTATTACAAGTTTTTACTGAATGAATTTGGAACATTTGCCATTTCAAAATCATCCAAATATAGTTTATATACTTATATTATTAAGTGCACTTATTACTATAATTTTATGATATTTTTTCTTTAAAAGAAATGACAGAATCTAAGAAAATACCTTGTAATTTTTGAAAAGGCAGAATCTATAAAAATATTTATTAATCTTGACTAAAAAAATTAATAAATAAATGTTGTATAAAAAATTTTCTTACTAATAATCACTAACTACTAATTACTAATTACTAAATTATGCTTTGAAAAGTTACGATAGTTTGAAGACCAAACGTGTGAAAATCTAGTTTTTTTAATATGTATACAGGTCATAAAATAGCAATAGTTGCTGATGAACCTGGTACAACTAGAGATATCTCCGAGTTCGAATACAGAGATGATGAAAATAATATAACATATATATTATCTGATTCTTGATGAATGGATTTTTCAAGTAAAGATGATGAAATTGCAAAAGATATAGTAGATAGAACTGAAAAAGCAATTGAAGAAAGTGATCTACTTATTTGGTTATTGGAGTATGATAGATTTACAGAACTAGACGAAAGAATACTTAGATCTATAAAAGAAAAAAAAGTAAAAGATGTAATTTTAGTTGCAAACAAAGCCGATAATGAGAACAAAATTATGGAATCATATAGTTTAGCTTGAACTTGATGATTTAAAGAATTTTTTCCAGTTTCAGTTTCACATAATAGATGAATTTATGAAGTTAAAAAATATGTAGCAAGATTTTTAACAGAAAAATGACTAAATTATATGGAAGAGGAAGTTGATGATACATATATTAAATTAGCAGTAATTTGAAGACCAAATGTAGGAAAATCAAGTATAATCAATGCATTAGTTTGAAAAGATAGAGTAATGGTAAAAGATATGGCTTGAACTACAAGAGATAGTATAGATACAAAGTTTAAATTCAATGATCAAAATTTCGTACTTATAGATACAGCTTGAATCAGAAGACTTAGTAAAATATGAACTAGAAATATAGAAAATTGGTCAGTTATGAGGACAGAAAGAGCTATTACTAGAGCAGATATAGTTGCAGTTGTAATTGATGCTTATGAAGCAGTAGTGCAACAAGATTTTTCAGTTATAAGTAGAGCAATAGAAGAACATAAATGACTTATAATTGTTATGAATAAATGGGATAAAGTACTTGAAAAACCATGAGTAGATAAGGATAAAATTATGGATAAATATTTATGATATTTACAACAAAAAATGGATTTTCTTCCTTGGGTTTCGATTATTTTTACAACAGCTACTGATTGAAAAAGAGTAAATGAAATACTTGAAAGTGCGATTTGAATAATGGCTGAAAGAAAAAAAAGAGTAAAAACTTCAATTTTTAATGAATTTATTGAACAAGTTGTACATAAGCATGCACCAAGCGGAAACAAGGTTTCACATAGTCCAAAGATATATTATTGATCTCAAGTTGACGTAAATCCACCAAAATTTGTAATAACAGTAAATAATCCTGCACACTTTCACTTTTCATATAAAAGATATCTTGAAAATCGTATAAGAGATACATTCTGATTTTTTGGTACTCCTATTATTTTGGAACTAAAATGAAGAGGGAAACATAAAGATGAAGTAAAATAAAAGTATTAAAATATATTTACTTTCAAGGTCAATCTAAAATATTTGCAAAACAAGTAGAATTATTTAAAATCCTACTTGTTTTTATAATTACAAAATTTATGAATAAATTCATTAAACAATTATTTAAAGCTACTTTCATTCAATTAGTAGCATTTTTTATGATTATAGGAAGTTTAGCAGTTTTTGCTTTGTCATATCCTACATCTAATCCAAGTTGAGAAATTCCAGGGGGCGTTTTTATGAACTATTTAAATAAAATACTTGTGGATACTTGATCTACAACTGACTGAACTGTAAAAAAAGCTGAGGTATTAACTACTTGATGTAATGAATGAGAATATCTTCAATGATTTGACGTAGATTGAAATAAAATATGTAAATCAATAGCAGATTTAGCAAATCCAATATCTGCTGATGAATTTAGTAATGATGTATCATGATGGTTAAACTATTCTATTATAAGTGCAACTACTCCATGTCCTGCTTGAACAGTTGATTTGTGAGTTAGAACTTGATCTATAAATTGGTTATTGAACTGAGATAAAGATATGTTGGCTTCTTGACGGGATACTCCTTCAACTAGTGCTGATCATTATTATTTTCATACTTCAAATTTTAATAATTTCAGAGCCCCATGAAGACTTTGTGGATTCAATAAAAATATAAATTACGTAATCATTAATTCAACTACATCCTGTCCAGCTGGGACACTTGATTTTTGAGTGAGAGAAACTACATGAAATTGGATAGTTATACAACCTGTTAAAACATGAAATACAATAGCACTACCACGGGATACTCCATCAACTAGTTCAAATTATTATAGAGATGATACTTATACTACTTCTGTTGCTTGTGATAGTTGATGAGAATGATTATGTTATACTACTGTTCCAGTAGCATATGCATTTCAAGCACCATGAAGACTTTGTTGAGTAGATAAATCATATAAATTTATAATAATATGATCAACTGAAGATTGTACTACATGACTTGATTTTTGAGTTAGAGAGATTACATGAAATTGGCTTACAAGTATAGATGGAAAGTTTACAACTGTATGGGATACTCCTTCAACTAATAGTACTTATTATTCTACAGATACAGATTGAAGATTTAGAGCTCCTGGTAGGCTTTGTTGAGTAGGAAAATATACAAATTTTGTTATTTTACCTTGAACATATGCTTGTCCTGCTGGAACAATCAATTTTTGAGTAAGAGAGGCTGTATGAAATTGGTTACTTAAATCAAAATGATTACCAATAGCTCGGAAAAACCCAAATACTTTTCAAGTTAAATCTACATCAATTATATGAAATACTTCATATAATCTAGATCAAGCGGCATGAAGACTTTGCTGAGTTTCAAATAGTATCAAATTTACAGCTATAAATTCTACAACTGCTTGTCCTACTTGAACAATAGATTTCTGAGTAAGAGAAATAACATGAAATTGGTTTATCCAGTCAAATTTATTATCAGCATACAATAAACCTTCTACAAGTGCTGATTATTATATGATTAGAGATGCAAAAACTCTTTATTCACCATGAAGAATATGTTGAATTAAAAAATAGAAAAATAAGAAGTAGTTCAAAACTACTTCTTATTTTTGTCTAAAAATATTATCAATTATTATTCCAGTTGCAACTCAAGCATTTAGGCTTTCGGCTTGACCAATTCTAGGTATAGTGATTTTTTTTGTTATAAATTTTTCTAGTTTTTTAGAGATTCCATGTGATTCACTTCATATAATTATAAATCATCATTTTTTATCAAAATCAATTTTATGTATATTTTCTCATTCTAAAAATGCTCAATAAATAGGAAAGTTCTTAGATCAAAAACCCCCTAGCCCCATTTCTCAAGTTGGTAAATTTTCAAAATATTTTTCTAAATCAGTATAGAAAACTTTTACTCTCGATATAGATCACATAGTTGATGAAATAACTTTTGGATTTGTAAGTTCTACTGTTTCTTTACTTGCTATTATTTTTTTTATTCCATAAAAATCACAAATTCTTATGATGGTTCATAGATTTCCAGGATCATTTATGTTATCTAAAACTATTATAAATTCTCAAATTTCAATTTCTAATTCTTCATTTTTTGGAGATTCTACTATTGCTATTCAAGCATTATTTGATTTTATTGTTGAGATTTTCTCTATTATATAATCTTCTCAGGTTTCATAATTCACTTTCTCTAAAATTTTTTCATGTTTCTTTATAAAATTTTCAGTCAAAAAAAGATTTTGTATTTTGAAATTTGATTTTAATAATTCTAAAATAGACTTTTCTCATTCAACCAAAAAAAGTCATTCTTCAATTCTAGTTTTTTTATCTTGAAGACTTCTTATAAATTTCTGTTTTTCTTTACTAATCATAAAAAATGATTAAATAATAAAATGACTAAATGATAGATTGATTTTAAATTATTCTATGTATGAAGTTTACATTTCCACCTTTTCACACTTTTACTCTTTCATATTTTCATACTACTTTATATATAACATTTTATTTCCTACATGTTCCTCATTTGTCCTAGCATAGTGAATTTGTCAGTTACTATCATGTAGGTAAAAATAATATGGACTTTCTTTACTATTATAAACTGCTTCTATACTGTCTGCACTTGGGTTGCAGATAGGTGTTTTTGGTAATCAGATTTTATTTCTAGTATTGTAGTCATTTTTATCTGTTATATGTTTTCAAATGAAACTAGGTGTACATTCATCAAAAGTAAACTCATAAGGGTAGCAAACTGTTGCATCAGCTCATATAAACCAATTTTCCTCAAGCCTTTTTTTAAGTATTCATGCTACAATTGGTTTTTCCTTTGTTTTTTTCTCTTCTTTTTCTACAATTGAGGCTAAATTTATATTTTTTAATAATTCTATATCATTTGGATTTATTCATAAATTTTTTATAACTTTTTTCTCAAAATTTTTTAACATCTGATTTACAAAAGTTTCAAGATTAAAATTATTAGGATTTATAGCATAGGTATCAGGATATAAAAATCATTCCAAAGTTATAGCATTATTCAAAAAACTAAACTCTTTTTTAAAATAATCTAATTTTTCTCTATTTAATTTAATCAAATCTCAATTTTTTATGTAATCTTTTTTAGCAAGCAACGAGTCAATATCATAAATATTCCATCACTCCAAAATAGTTAATTCTAGGTCAGTAGATATAGGGTTTTTAAGTGAACTTATAACTCACTCTAGATTGAGTCATTTTTCTAGTCTATAGTTTCAAGCTTGGAGATTATTTATTGGAGGATTTAGTTTCAGATATACTTTTAAGTAGTTCTGATTTAAATCAAATTTATTTGCTAAACTTCTGTAAGTATCTCATTTTGTTATTTCAATAATTTGTTGATCATTTGTTAAAATAGTGTTTTTGAAATTATTATAATTATAAAGAAAATAGATAGGGGTAAAAATAATAATAAGAAAAATTAGTTTTTTCATTTTTAATTAATTTAGAAATATATTAATCATTTTACATATAAAAATATTTTATAAAAATTTAATTTAAAAACAAATAAAAAAGCAAATTTAAATTTGCTTTTTTATTTGTTTTTAATACAATTCTCCGCAAGCACTACTTTAGAATGAGTAATTCCGGTATAAGTAGGGCAATTTTTTGTGTATTTTGACACGAAATATAAAAGAATAAAAGAATTGACTGAGTTTTTAGAAAATTATTTTTTTGTAAATTATTTAATAATTTGTAATTTTAACTTATTCTTATGCCTAAAAAAGCTACAAAGCAAGAATCTAGCATAGAAAAATCAGTTGATATATGAAGTATGTATGATATTAAATGAAGACATTACTTTACTGATGATAGATCTATAGCTTGAATTCCGGAACTTTTAGAGATTCAATTAGACTCATATAGAGAATTTTTGACAAAAGGAATTGATAAAACATTTAAAGAAAGTTTTCCTATAAGTGACTTTTCTTGAGAAAAAATAGATATTTATTATAAAGGATTTAATTTAGAAGAACCAAAATACGATCCAGAAACTTGTAAAAGAAAAAACCTTAACTATGAAGCTCCACTAAAAGTTAGACTTGAAATGTTAAATAAAGAAACATGAGAGATAAAAGAACAAGATGTATATATGGGATGAGTTCCACTTATGACTGATACAGCTACTTTCATAGTTAACTGAATAGAAAGAGTTATAGTAAACCAAATTATTAGATCTACAGGTATATTTTTTACACCTGGTGAAAATGGAGTTACACTAAAAGTTATTCCACAAAAATGATCTTGGTTTGAAATAGATACTGAAAAAAGAGGTATAATCAATGTAAAAATAGATAAAAAAAGAAAAATCCCAGTTTCAATACTACTTAGAGCTTTTGGACTTGAATCAAATGCAGATATATTAAATACATTTAAAGATGCAGGAGATGATATAATTGCTAATTATATTGCTCCAACTCTAGATAAAGATAAAACAAATAACAAATTAGAAGCATTTAATTCACTATACAAACTACTTAGACCAGGAGATTTAGCTACTGATGAAAGAGTTGTAGAGCTTTTTAATGCTACTTTTTTTGATGAAAAAAGATTTGATTTAGGAGATATAGCTAGAATGAAAATCAAAACTAGATTATGAGTAAATATTAATTATGAAGATGAAGGAGGTAAATTTCTTTCTTTAGAAGATTTGATAGTAAGTCTAAAATATTATTTCCACTTACTTGAAAATAAAGAAGGGTATTATATGGATGATATTGACCATTTGGAAAACAGAAGAGTAAGATCTGTTTGAGAATTGGTTGAAGAAAAAATAAAAGTTTGAATAGCTAGAATGGAAAGAATAGCAAAAGATAGAATGACTATAGTTGATCTAGAAGATGCTACTCCAGGTACTTTTATCAACTCAAGACCAGTTGTTGCAATCCTTAAAGAATTCTTTGCTTCATCACAACTTTCTCAATTTATGGATCAATCAAATCCACTTTCTGAAATCGCTCATAAGAGAAGAGTTTCAGCTCTTGGACCTGGTTGACTTACTAGAGAAAGAGCATCTTTTGAAGTTCGTGATGTTCACCCTACACAATACGGTAGAATTTGTCCAATCGCAACTCCAGAAGGTCCAAATATCTGACTAGTACTTCACTTTGCCTCATATGCAAAAGTAGATAAATATGGTTTTTTATTAACTCCATATAGAAATATTGAACATTTTGTAACAAATGATTGAAAAAGTGCAGTAAATAGAATTGCTCTTTGAGATATAGTTTGAGATGATGGAAAAGTAATAATAAAAGATAAAGAATTAATTACTGAAGATCAAGCAAAAAAATTACAAAAATGACTTAAAGATAAAAAAGTTGAAGTTAGATGATTTTTATGAGATAAATTTGATTATTTTGATGCACATCAAACAAAAGCATTAATAATTGCTGAAGCATGAGCTCCAATGGATCAATTTGGGAACTTTACTCAAACTCGTGTAAGTGCCAGAGTTAACACTGAACCAACTATTGAATATGTTTGAAAAATCACTCATATAGATATAAGTCCAAAACAAATTGTTTCAGTAGAAACTTCTCTACTTCCTTTCTTGGAACATGATGATGCGACAAGAGCTGAGATGGGGTCGAACATGATGAGACAAGCTGTACCACTTATTAGACCTGAATCACCAGTTGTTTGAACTTGAATGGAAAGAATAGTTTGAGAAGGATCTGGATATGTTTTAAAAGCTATTGATGATTGAGAAATTATCTGAGTAGATGCAAAACATATTACAGTACTATATAAATCTGGAGAAAAAAGATTATATGAATTAAAAACCTTTAAGAGATCAAATCATGATATGATAATTCACCAAAAACCATTAGTTTCTAGTGGACAAAAAATTAAAAAAGGTGATTTACTTTGTGATTGACACTCTATAGATAATTGAGAATTAGCTCTTTGAAGAAATCTATTCGTTGCATATATGCCATGGAAAGGTTACAACTTCGAGGATGCGATTATCATATCTTCTAGATTGGTTGAAAGAGATTATTTTACTTCTATACATATAAAAGAATATGTAATAGATGTAAGAGAAACTAAACTTGGACCTGAACAAACAACAGATGATATACCAAATGTATCAACAAACAAACTGAAAGATTTAGATTGAGATTGAGTTATAAGAGTTTGAGCTTATGTAGAATGAGGGGATATATTGGTTTGAAAAATTACACCAAAATGAGAACAAGAATTATCACCAGAAGAAAGATTATTAAGAGCAATCTTTGGGGATAAATCAAAAGATGTAAAAGATAGTTCACTTAGACTTCCATCTGGACAATGAGGTAAAGTTATTTGAGTTGAAGTTTTGAAAAGAGAAAGTTGAGACAATCTTGCAACAGGAGTATTTAAACAAATAAAAGTTTATGTAGCTCAAACAAGAAAACTTGAGGTTTGAGATAAAATGGCTTGAAGACACTGAAATAAATGAATTGTTTCAAGAATAGTTCCAGTTGAAGATATGCCATTTATGGAAGATGGTACACCAGTTTATATCATACTTAATCCATTATGAGTTATATTTCGTATGAACATCT
>DYHI01000011.1 GCA_020724225.1 Candidatus Altimarinus sp.
TCTTTACATTCGATCATAGCAACTCATGTAGTTTCTCTAAGTTCTTTAACTTGGGATGCAGTTATGGTCATTTTTTATGAAGTTAAAAAATAAATTATTAATTTTTTTTATTTATCTTATCATCCAATTTATCTATAAATTCTATTCTTATTTCAGCTCAATTATAAACTTTATATCAATAGTAAATACTAATTCATATATAAATAAGATTTAAAATGATTACAAATGGAGCTAAAATTATAGTAAACATCATCAATGTTGAAATAACAACATATAATCCAAAAAGATACATTCAGTAGTTTTATTTTCCTCAATGAAAAATAATAACACAGCAACTAGGGGAATATAACACAAAGCATTTTTAAAATTATCCTTTGGAGATTTTTCTGATTGTTCCATAAGAAAAAATTTAAGTGATAAAAATGTATAAGATGCTAAATAAATTATCATCTTATACTCATATTAATTACACATTTTCAGTTTTTTCTTCAACTTTTTTTGCTTTTTTTTCAGTTTTTACATCTTCAGTAGTAGTTTCTACTTTTTTAAAAGATGCTTTTTTTTCTCCAGATATTTTTTTATCTTCAACTTTTTTAACTTTTACTCATTCATTTGTTTTATTTTGAGTTACAGGAGTAGCTCAAACTACTATTGAAGATTTAAGAGTAGATGCTAAATATTGTAAAGATTTTACAGAGTTTGTACTAGCAGGGATACAGTTAGCAACAACCAAATCATCACCATTTGTATTTAATATAGCTATACACTCTATATTTAATGAATTAGCTTCTTTTACAGCTTGTTTTTCATACATTCCATCAACAACAAATATCAAATCTGGAAGTTTTTTCATTTCTTTTAATCATCCATAAGCTTTACCTAATTTTTCAAGTTCAAGTAATCTAGAAGCTTTTTCTTTCTTTGTAAGAAGTTCTAATTCTCCTAATTCTTGATCTTTTAATAATTTCAAGTAAGTATTTATTCTTCTTCTAATTGTTTTAAAGTTTGTCAATAATCATGGTACCCATTTTTCAGAAACATAATAATTTCCTGTTTCTTCAGCCAACTTTTGAAAAGCATCTTTTCATTGTAATTTTGTAGCAACAAAAAGTACTTTTTTACCACTTTTAGTAACTTCATTTAATCTAGCTTTCACTTCTTCTATTTTTTCAACAGTTTTAACAAGATTAAATACATGTATTCAGTTAGTAGCTCCGTAAATATATGGTTTCATTTTTGGATTCCAGAAATTTACTTTATTTCATATATGTAACAGATTATCAAACATTGTCTTTAATACAGTTTTTTCCATTTTTTATTAATTATATTATAAATCAAGGTTTTACCCTTTAAAAAATAAGTCTGTTCTCAAATATTAAACTTGAGATTCACAAAAATATTTAATTAAGCAGCAGCTTCTTCAGTTTTAACTTCTTCAGCTTTTACTTCTTCTTTTTTTGTAGTTTTTTTAGTTTTTGGTTCTTCTTTAGCTTCTGAACCTTCTGTTTTAGGAGCTTCAGTTAAAGCTTTTATAGATAAACCAATTCTTTTTTCATTTGGTTCGAAATTAATGATTTTTACACTAGTTTCTTGTCCAACTTTTACATGTTCTCTTATATCCTTAACAACACCATGTGATATTTCAGATAAATGTATAAGCCCTTGAATTCATCCATCAAGTTCGATAAATGCTCAGAATTGTGAAATTCTAGAAATAGGTGCTTTAATAACATCACCAAGTTTGTATTTAGCAGCAAGAACGTCCCAAGGATTTTCTCTAAGTCTTTTAATAGATAATGAAATTTTTTCACTATCAAGACCAATAACTTTAACTTTAACTTTTTGCCCAACTTTTGCAAATTTAGCTAAGTTTGTAACATGTCCCCAATCAACTTCAGAAACGTGAACTAAACCTTCTAATCCGTCAAAAGTAACGAACAATCAGTAAGATAATATTCAACTTACAACTCATTCTACGATATCACCTTCTTTTAATCAAGCTAATGCTTTTCCTCTCTTTTCTTCTATTGCAGCTTTTTCAGAGAATATAATTTTTTTACCTCCTTCATCTACATTTATTACTTTTACTTTAAAATCAAGTCATACTAATCCATTTAAATGAGCTAGAATTTTTTCTTGATCTGCTCATTCAACTCTTGGGTAATGAATTGGAGTTAATTGTGATACAGGTATAAATCATTTTAAACCATCAATATCAACAAGTAAACCTCATTTATTAGCCTCAGTAGGTTTAACAGTGATAATTTCACCAGATCCAAAGTATTTTCATAAATTTGAAAGACTTTTGATTTGATTTGCTCTTTTCAAAGACAAAATCAACAATCCTCTTTCAACTGAATCTCATAGAACCATAACTTCTATAGCATCACCTTCATTTAATGAATTTAAATCTACAGTATTTCAAAGTTCTTTATTTATAACTAATCAAGTAAATTGATTATTTACATTAACTAATATGTTTTTCTTTTCTACCTTCAAAACTGAACCAGTAATAACATCTCCTTCTTGTGGGTATTTAATCTCAGGAGATTCTTTAAATAACTCTTCAAATAGAGATAAGTCTGCATTTTTTGCTTTTGGTGCCATTATGCATATAAAATTAAGAAATAAAATAGTGAAATTCTTACAAATTTGACATTTTACAAGGCTTTTGTAATCAAATCGAGAATTTCTTTTTTAAAAGTTACGAAGTAAAATTTTTATTGAAAAATTTCACTATGATAATTTTAAAATATCACACTTTGGAATCCCATTATGTGAGATTCTTCCTTAATTATTCACTATTCATTATTCACTTTTCACTATTTTTATGGGGTGCTCGAAGGGGTTCGTCGCCTTTCAGGTCGGACCTCCGAGCCGAAAGACCAGAGCAATGGTCTTTCTAAAATTTTAAAAAAATTTTACTCTCCTTTCGAACCCCAATTTATTTTTTTGTTCTATAAGCTAATCTTTATATTTCATATTTTTTGTTTATTTTATGGGGTGCTCGAAGGGGTTCGAACCCTCGACCTCCAGAGTCACAATCTGGCATTCTAACCAACTGAACTACGAGCACCATATATTTTTCCAATACAACAAAATTTGCCTTAGAAATCTAAAGCTATAGAAGTATATAAAAAAGATAGTAATTTGCAAATCTTTTTTATAAAAAATACTACTTTTTTATATAATTACATTGACTTTATTTATATAATCATTATATATAATAGATAAACAATAAAATTAAGTAAAAAAAATGGTAAAAATACTTAGATTGTGAAATGATTGAAAATTTCATGATGTATCACAGAAACAAGTACAAGATTTAACTATTAGTAAGACATTAAAAAAAATTAATGATCCTTTTTTATGTCAAATTTGAGATTTTGTTTGAAGCTTAATAAATCTCCCTGCTAGTTATTGAATAAAATGATCTGTTTTAGTTAAATCAAGTACTTTTTGAATTACTATTGTACAAAGAGCTTCTGTAAAAGATTTTGCAAAAAAAATAAAAACTCCTTTAGAGTATCACGATTATGAATGGATTTTTAAAAAAACTAATACTCTATCATGAGTTGAAATAAGTTTTGAAGCAAAATTTTTAGAATTTTGTGTAAAAAAATGATTTCCGATCACAAAAGAAATAATTGAAGCACTTAGAAAATGACAAATATGAAAATTAAGAGAATTAATACCATATGATTTCAGTCATCTATTCTCCAGACAAAATTTATCTGATGAATTACAAAATGTAAGTAATTTAACAGAAAAGACACTACAAATAGAAAATTCTAATCAATGAAAAAACAGATTTCAAGATAAAAAAATTTGATGACAACCAAGTTTTTTAAATGAAGAATGGTTTGAGAAAAATAACGATTAATCAATCAAATATTTTGGACTTATAAAAAAACTTAAATTTCAATTAGAATTTCATATTTTTCCCCAATTTTCTATGTCAAAATCTATTATAGAAATTCACAAAGTTTCCACTCATAGATTTTGATTTCAAGTTAAAAATCTAGATAATTTTGTTATAAAAGGATTATGTCAAACTAAAACAATAGTTTCATTTTTATCATCAACTTTTGAAATTAAATCAATATAATAATCCAAAGTTTCAGACATATGATAATCATAAATTCATCTGTCATATATAACTTTTTCATTTATTACATCAAGCTCTTCCCAAAGTCACTCTAGTGTTTCTCTTGCTCTTACTGCACTACTACAAAGAATTAAATCAGTTTTTAATTCTAGTTTTTTTAGAATTTTTGAAACAAATTTTATTTCTTCAATTCATCTTTTTGATAATCATCTATCAAAATCAGTATCATAATAATTATCTTTATCAGATTTTGCATGGCGAACTAAGATTATTCTTTTCATAAAATATTATTATACATTAATCAAACTTTTAACTATTTCATTTTTCAAATCTTCAAGTCAAAGCTTTTTAAAACTTGAAATAAAAATAGGTTTATATGTTTTAAATCTTTTTTTGATATCTTTCAATTTTTTTTCATCAAGTAAATCAATTTTATTAAAAACATAAAGTCTTTTTTGATTTGCTCAAATAGATTCTAATATATCATCAACTACCTTTATTTTTTCATCTATCTTTGGATCACTTGTATCAATTACATGCAAAAGTAAATCTGACTCTATACTGTCTTCCAAGGTTGATGTAAAGGCCTTTATAAGCGATGGTGGCAAATCTCTTATAAATCAAATAGTGTCATTTAGAAGTATTTCTATTCATTTTTGATATTCACTATTATATTGTCATTCTAAATTTACATCTATATTGTCATCCTCGTGCTTGACACGGGGATCTATTAAATTGTCTTTTCAATTTTTATAGATTCCTGCCTTCGCAGGAATGACAGCAGGAGATTCTATCCATAATTTCCCTACTGAAGTTCAAAGTGTAGCAAAAAGCTTATCTTCTGAAAGCACTCATTTATGTGTCAAAGTATTCAAAAGACTTGATTTTCAAGCATTTGTATACCCTACTATTCATACTGTTGAAAATCATTTTTTCTTTCTTCATTGTCTATGCACTTCCCTTACATGTTCATATTTTTCTAATTCTTTTTTTATATTTAGTTCCATGTCTCTTAAGTGCCTTTTCATTATCTCCGTATTTGTTTCTCACTTTCATCTTGCTAGTTTTGATCCACCTCATTGCCTTGAAAGTTCCATACCCATACCAAATATACGAGGTCACATATGCTTTATTGAAGCTAATTCTATTTGTAATCTACTTTCAGTTGTTTTTGCATTTTTTTCAAATATTTTTAATATGAGATCCACTCTATCCCAAGCTTTTGCTCAAATTGCTCTTAGTTTTTCATTTATATTATAAATCTGATGAGGTTTCAAAATATCTCAAAATATAAGAAGTAAAGCTCATGATTCTTTCATTTCTTCAATTATTTCATCTAATTTTCAAGATCATATATAGGTATTATAATCCGGAGTTCATCTTTTTTGAATATGTTTAACTACGACTAATCATCAGTAAGTTGAAACTAGATTTTCAAGTTCTACTAGCCTATCTTCCATATTTTCTCTTGCACAGCAAGTCGGTATTATATCAGCTATAAAGACTTTTAATTCTTTATTGTCATATTCTAGATTTTGCTGTATTTGTTCTAATTCCCTTTGTGATTTTATTTTTGTCATAAAATTATATTTAATATATATTCTATTATTATAATAAAAACTAAATTTATCAAAATTTAATTACTCTATTTTATTGACTTTTATATTTATTTATGTTTAAATATACAAAATACTTCTAATTTTTTTAAATGGATTTTTTTATATTTTCTCAAATACCCGAAGACAAGATAAAACATTTCCTTGTAAGTTTATGTTTATTTTTTGTGTTTTACTTTTTTAGAAAGTATTATTTGAAAGAAAAATGATTTTTTAAGCCATTTGCATTTGCTCTAAGAGATACTTTGATAATCTGAATATTTAAAGAAATAATTGATTTATTTTGATTTTGAAATCCTCAAATTTCAGATTTATTTGCAAATTGATTATGAATATTAATCCCAATTTACATATATTATATCTACAAAGAATCAAAAGACCTTAAACTATCAAAGTATTTCAGACAAGAAGCATTACTTATAAAAAAACTTGAAAATAAAACTTTTCTTTTATATAAAAGATTTAAGCTATTTTTAGAAATAAAAGTAAAAACATATATTTTCAAAAGAAAAATACTTTACTATATCCCATCTAGAACAAGGAGTTTTTTATTTAAAAAATCTTTTAATGATTTTATTGAAATAATTAAATATTTTATACATTTTAGTATAATCTGGTTTATAAATCTTGTAGTTATGATTGTAAAAATACCACTTTGGGCCGTAAAAGATTCTATTACGACATTTATTAAATTTTTTAAGTTTGCTTTTTTAAAAGTATAGAGGTAAATAAATAGTAGTAATTCTAAGATTTATTCCGTAAATCTATAAAAATACTTTTTATCAACTTTTCCATTTATAATCTCTATTCAATCTTTTTCAAGTAATTCTTGTTTTTCCTTTACTCATCTATTAGTATTGTATCAACTTATTTTTCAATCATTTGCTACAACTTTATAGCAAGGATAAATTTGGGGTTCTTTGTTTTGTTTCATAATCCATGCAACAGTTCTAGGATGAACTCAAAACTTGTCTCAAATAAGTTTATATGTTGAAACTTTTTGTTTTGGAATTGTTTGAAGAAATGAGAGGATTTGGAGTATAAGATCTGTTTGCATAGATTTTATTTAGATTATAGCATCCCAAAAAGCCAAAGAGGGATTTTATTTTTTTCTCAGATTATTATATCATCTTGAACTAGAAAAGATTCTGTTTTTTTATCTTTTAATTGCTTAAAAGTCTTATTTTCTCATCAGATTTCAAAGCAAAAATCTCAGATTTTAAAATCTCATATTTTTGAAAACACAAGTTTATTATTAGAATTTTGTATACAATTTATAAAAAAAGTTTCTCTAATAGTTGATAAATTTATTTCTTTTAACAAATTTGTATTTACTGCATAAAGTATATTTGTATTATCCAGATAAATCTTTGAAGTATTTTTCATTATATTATAGCCATCTACATCTTTTAATAAAAATCTGACAAGTCATCATTTTTCTAGTATTTCAAGATATGTATTTACTGTTTTATTGTCTATCTCTAGAGTTTTTGAGATTTTATTTGAGTTTAACTCTCAAGGCGGAATTATACTTAGATAATTTATAATTTTTTTAAAATATATTAAATTTTCTGTTTTTACATTGTAATAATTAGCTATATCATCATAAATTGTTTTGTTTATAGTTTCAAGTATTTTTGAATAATCTTTTTGTTTTTCATTTACAAAATATGGATAATATCCAGATTTTAAATATTCTTTATAATACATCAAAAAAGGAATATTTGGCAAATTATTAGCTATACTTATATGATTTCTCAATAAATCTTCTATAGTGATTTTTTCTATTTTGTGATTGTAAACAAAATTTATATATTCCCTTAAAGTAAATCAATTTAAATAATATAGTTTTGCTCTTCTAGATAAATCATAATTTCATAAAACTAAATCTATACTAGAACTTCATGAAAAAATAATTTGTAATGTAGGAAAACTATCATAGATATTTTTTAGCTCTTGTTGCCAATTTCTGTATTTATGTATTTCATCTATAATAAGTAATTTTCAATCATATTCTCTTACAAATCTCAAAGCAAAGTCAAACAATTTATTTTCCAGAAAATAAATATTATCAGCCGAAATATATAAACTAACTCATAAATCTTTTGTTTTTAAGTATTGAAGCAAAAGAGTTGATTTTCATACTCATCTAGGTCAGATTACACCAATCAATCTCTCTGAAAAATTGATTTCATTATAAAGTTCTCTTTTCTCACTATAATTTGATGCAATTAGATTTTTTTGTATTTCAAAAAATGTATTCATAATTATATAATTGGAATATATTCTAAATAATTATATTCTTTTTTGGAATAGAGTCAAATTCTGTTATATTTTTATGGATTGTTTTTGGGGGGAGAAGATGAGACTTTGGGAGTTGGTTTATAAGTCATAAATGATTTTAGATTATATTTATATTTTAATTATTTTTTATTTTACAAATTCAATCCATAACTTTAATAAAATTTTCTTTAAAATTATCATTATTTTCAAGTTCTTCTAAATATATATAAAACTCTTTTTTTACTCTATAATATAAATTTGTTCTATTAATTATTCAATCTTGAATAATAAAATTCCCTACACTCCATATTTTATGTCCTTCAACTTCTCATTTATGCAAAATTCAACATCTAACATTAGTATAAAATTCATTAGAGATTTTTTCATTAAATCATAAAGTTTTCATAAAATTTTCGATTAATTCTCAAGACTTTCATTTATGATTATAAATTCAATTTTTAAATCATTGTATAGTCTCAATTAACAAACAAGTAACTGCCAAAATACTAAATCCAAACTTTCTATTGTTAGAATCAATATTATTTTCTATGCAAATCAATGTATCAATAGAAGAAAAAAACCTTTCTTCAATTCTTTCTTTTAGCATTATTATAGCTTTTTTCCATAAATTAATATCTGATCTTAATTCCAAAGATAATTCATTATAATCTGTATTTTTATAATTTTTTGATATTTCGTAAGACATATTATTAATTAAAAATTAATTCATATTTCTTGTTTAAACAAATTCCACATAATTTTATCATTATTAAATTTTTTTCTTTCTGCTTTATAATTGAAATATAACTCATCAAATATAATAGATAATGAGAATAAAACCCAAAAGTATATTAATACAAATATAGTTCGGTTGCATTTATTAAAATTAAAAGTATATCATAATAATTTTTATTCATAAATAACTGATTTAATTATATTTTTAATTCTGATGATTATCTATATCAAACACTATTAAATTTCAATCAGATAATCTTCAATAGACGCTAAATTATTTATTTATACGAAAATATATGATTCATTCTTTTTTAGGTTCTCTAAATCCGATTTTATTTCAAGGATAAATTCAGTTTAATATATTTTCTTTTGATTTTTTATATTGCTTTAATAGAGATCTTTTATTCAAAAAATCAATTATACTTAAATTCACAATCTTCTTTTCAGTCTAACGAATAAGAAGTTCAATCAGATAAAATAATTGAAAGTATTTTTAATAAATTAATATCATATTCATCATTTCTTTTTAAGATTTGATAATAATTATTATTATTTACCGTTTTCTCAAATATAGTTTTATACTCAGCCACTATATTTCAATCAGTTATTAATAACGTATCATTTCCATAATTTATAGATTTACAAACTCAAATACATTCTTTATTATCTTTCCTTTTTACATTATCAAAATCATCTACTATCTCTCATCATTTAATTTCTTTTTCAGTAGTTACTTCATAAAAATCTGTTTCTTTAACCACATTACTAGTTCAATAATATTTATTTACAGAAAAAGCAAAGGATAATTTTTGTATATTTTTATATAAATTGTTTTTAATAGATATTTTATTATCTTTTGCATCAAAAACTATGTCTTTTGATAAATCTTCTATTTTTTTACTTTCTTCTATATATTCATTATGTTTTTCATTACAATTTTGTTTTGAAATTGAATAATCATAATAAAATACTGAAAAGAATATTCAAAATACTATTACTCATAGAAATAAAAACGGCAAAATTCTTTTTTTATAATTTACTTTAAATCCAATATTCTTTGTTTTTCATAATTTTTTTCTTAAATCATCAATTTTTTCTTTATCTTCTTGATTTTTTAAGTTAAATTCTAATATTTTTCTTCAAATTCTATATCTAAATATATAAAGTATTATCGAATATACACTTAATAATATTAAATTTCATACTACTATTTCATCGTCTCAAAAATCTAATAATTTTTCAAAAAAAATCCATCAAATTGTCCACAATAATATATATGATACTATAAATAATAATTTTGTTTTCATAAAGACTTTTAAAATTAAATTATATTCCCCCTTACTATACTCCCTTTATACAAAAAATCAAAAAACATTTACATTCAAAAAAGTCTAAAGATATCTTTAGACTTTAGAGGGATTATATAGATTTCAATTTATTCATAAGATTTTACAAAATTTTTTATAAAACTACCAGGTAATCATGCATTTTTCATATTTCAAGCCACTTCATATTCATTTTCTATATCTGAATCTGGATAATTATTTTTTACAAAATCTTCTATAAAAGAAGCAACATCATTGAAAGTACCACTTGATAATTTTATATCCTCTTTAAATGTAACTGTTGTCATAATAAAATTATTAAAAATTATTTTCTTTATTATAAACAAATCCTTAAAAAATCAAAAACTTATTTCCCTCACAAAAAAATCCCCCAAATTTCTTTGAAATTTGGGGAGGTCTTTTAAAATTACTATTTATTTTTTATAAATATCGTGATTTCAAATTGAGAAAAATTCCAAAACTATTTCATTCTTTTCTTGTGTTTTGTAAAACAATGCTCTGTAATTCATATTTATACTCATAGAAAAAACAAAACTTAACTTTCAAGAAAGTTTATGGATTCTTAAAGATGGATAATTAAATCAATTAGTTAACAATAAATTTAACTTTTCTTTAAACAAAGTCTGTTCAACAATAGATAAAGATTTATATTTCTTTTTAAAAGTCTCAGTTAATATTACTTTCATAATTATTTATCTAAATAATTAGTTAATTCATCAAAAGAATCAGATTTTATATAATTTCAAAAAATCTTGTCTCTTTCATGCGAAACAATATCTATAAAAACTGAATATTCTTCTAAAAGTGCTTTATCAACTTCAACTACAGATGATTGAAAATGTGTCATAATAAAATTATTAAAAATTATTTTCATTATTATAAACAAATCCTTAAAAAATCAAAAACTTATTTTTCCCACTTCACCTTTACTTTTAGATTAAAAAACATATATTCCTACAACATTATTTAACTAAAAACTCCTATGCTAGAAACTCCAAACTACACTTTCCTGATTGCAAAAGAACTATGAATTAAAGAATTTCAAACATCAACTGTACTAGAACTAGTTGCAGAATGATCTACTGTACCCTTTATAGCTCGTTATAGAAAAGAAAGAACTTGAAACCTGGATGAAAATGATATAAGAAAAATCATAGAACTAAAAACAAAGGCAGAAAATCTATACAATGCAAAAGTAACAGCAATAAATGGGATAAACGAGCTAGGAAAAATGACCGATGAATTAATGAAAAATATAGTAAATGCTCAAACATTGAAGGAAGTCGAAGAACTTTATAAGCCATATAAATCAAAGAAAAAAACAAAAGCAATGATAGCTTTGGAAAAAGGCTTTTGAATTGTAGCTGAAAAACTTAAACAAAATGAAATTATTATACCAGATGAATTATTAAAAGATTATCCTAGAGATGAAATCATAGATGGTGCAATCGAAATAATTTGAGCAGAGGTGAATGAAAATTGAAATCTCAGACATAAACTTATAAATGAATTGAAATCAAATTGATTTATAGCTTCAAACAAAAAATCAGATAAAATGCTTGCCAAATTAAATGAAAAAGACAAAGAACAAATTTCAAAGTTTGATATTTATGCTGAATTTTCGACTAAAATAAATCAAATCAAACCATATCAGATTTTGGCTCTAAATAGATGAGAAAATCTTGCAATCTTGACTGTAAAAATTGAAAAAGATGAAGATATTTTCAATACAATAGAAAGTGATTTTGCATATATTTTATGATTAAATGAATTTATAGAAGAATTAAAAGAAGCATTTAAAAGATGATATGAAAATCTCTTTTCATCCGTAGAAAATGAATTAAGAAGTGAACTAAATGAAGTTTGAGAAGATGATTCTATAAAGACATTTCAGACAAACTTACAAGCCCTTCTTATGACAAAACCAGAAAATGCGAATAGTATACTTTCTATAGATCCTTGATTTAGAGTTGGATGTAAGCTTTGTGTTTTAGACAATTTATGAAATCCTATATTTTTTAGTAAAATTTATTTACATGAGGCAGAAAATGCAAAAAAAATAGTAGAAAGCATAATTTCAAAATACAAAATAGATGTAGTTGTAGTTTGAAATGGTACTTGATCAAAAGAAGTTTCAATACTTGTATGAGAGTTATTTAACAAAGATATCTATATAGTAAACGAGTCATGAGCCTCAGTTTACAGTGTATCAAAAGTAGCAGAGGAAGAATTTCCAAATCTTGATAGTTTAGATAGATGAACAGTCTCAATAGGTAGAAGATATATAGATCCATTGTCTGAACTTGTAAAAATCCCTGTTTGAAGTATAGGAGTTGGTATGTATCAACATGATATGCCAGAAAAAAAACTAGAGGAAAAACTATGATATGTAGTTGAAAACAGTGTAAATGAAGTTGGAATAAATGTAAATATAGCATCTATTTATGTTCTTAATCACATTTCTTGAATAGATAAAAGACAGGCAAAAAAGATCTATGAAAATAGACCTTACAAATCAAGAAAAGATATAAAAAAAATACTTTCAGATAAGGCTTACCAGCAAGCAATTTGATTTCTTAGAGTTCCAGAAAGTAGTGAAAAGTTTGACAATACAGATATCCATCCAGAGCAATATGCACTAGCTAAGTATACAATAGAAAACTGAAAAACTAGTTTAGATACAAAAATGAAAGAATTGTACCCAGATGTAACAATTGATACAATAAATTTTATTTGGAATTCTTACAATAATCTCTGAAAAGAAAAAAGAACAAATAGCACTCATACAAAATGGACAAATTCATCAAATGAAATCCAAGTTTGAGATATAATCGAGTGAGTTATAAGAAATGTAGTTGCATTTTGAGCATTTGTAGATATAGGAACAAAAAATGATTGATTAGTTCACATATCTCATCTAAGTAATACTTTTGTAAAAAATCCCATGGATATAGTAAAAGTTTGAGACAAAGTGAAAGTAAAAGTTCTAAATATAGATGAAAAATGAAAGACTCAATTAAGCATGAAGGAGGTTTAAAAAAGTTATTTTTTCCAAAAAATATCTATAAAACTTGATTTTACAACTCATCAATTGATCTTGTTATGATTTTCCGAAACTTCTTCAATATACATAATTTCAAAATCTGAGAATAAAGATTTAATATAATCTATACTAAAAAAGTGCTTTAAATCCTCTCAATTTTTAAAGTAATTTTCTTCCAGCATTTCTCATTTTCAAAACTCACTATCATTCTCTCATTTTACTCTTACAAACATTAATCATCCTTGTTTTAAAGATTTTTTTAATTTTTCAAAAATTTCTTTTGTATCATTGCTAGAAAAATAATGCAAAGAATTACAAGAATAAATTATATTATATTTTTCATTTACAAATTCATAACTTTTTATATCTCATAGTGTGGTATTTATAGATAATCATCACTTATTTGCATAATTTTTTAGATGTTCAAGTGCTTTTTGAGAAAAATCAAAAGATTCTACTTGAAATCATTTTTCAGCAAAATATAAACTATCTCTTCAAGCTCAACTTCAAACATCAAGTAAAACTCATCTTTTTTCTCATAAAAAATCCATTGTTTTCAAAGCAAATAAAGTAGGTCATATTTGATCTACTTTATCCCATTTTTTATCCCAAAAATTTTGAAAATCATTATACATATCATCTCATTTTAGCTAAAGTATAACAAGTTATAGTCATAGGACAACTTATCAATCAAGATTTAATCTTTTCTTCAAATTCTTCTATATTACAAGTAAAAACTTTTATATCTTCTCAAGCCTCTAAACTTTGTCATATAAATTCACAATTATCTATAAAAAAATACTTCATTATAGTATCATCATAATTTGCAACTATAGATTCTCAAAGATAAATTATATCTTCTCCTACATATCAAGTTTCTTCATTTAATTCCTTTCTTGCATTCTCTTCAAATGATAAATCTGATTCATAAACTCACATAGAAAAACTATGTATAAAATTCTCTATTCATTCTCTATATTCTTTTATATATATCACTTTTTTATCTTTCGTTAATCAAAAAGTCATAGTTGCATATATTGTTTTACAATGTCATGTAATCAAATAATTATATACTTTTCAGTTTCATACATCAAAATCTTTTGATATAACTTTTCTATGTCAATTATCTACAATTACCTTTTCTGAAATTTTTATTTTGTGTGACATAATTATTTCTTCAATAACCCTATAAAAGCCTCACTTGGCAAACTCACTTTACCAAACTGTTTCATTTTTTTCTTTCACTCTTTTTGCTTGTCAAGAAGCTTTCTTTTACGACTAACATCTCAACCATAAAGTTTTGCTGTTACATCTTTTCTCATAGCTGATATATCTTCACGGGCAACTACTTTTCATCATACTGCTGCTTGAATAGCAATGGCAAAAAGTGCTCTTGGAACTACTTCTTTAAGTTTTTTTGTAATTTTTCATCATAAAAATGCAGCTTGACTACGGTGGCACATCAAACTAAGCGCATCAACTTTGTCTCAAGCTAAAAGTACATCCATCTTTACTAAATCATCTTCTTTGTATTTTAAAAATTCATAATTCATAGAAGCATATCAACTTGAAAGACTTTTTAATTCATCATAAAAATCTCATATAAGTTCTGCCATTGGTAGCTCATATGTTATAAGTACTCTTGAACTATCTATAAATGTTTGATTAACAAGAATTCATCTTCTTTCTTGTGCTAATTGCATCAAATTACCTATATAATCACTAGGTGTAATTAGTTCACATTTCGCTATTGGTTCTTCTATACTTTGGTATAATTCTCTTTTGGGTAAATCTTCAGGATTAGATATATAGACGTAAGTAAATTTTCATCATCAAATCTCTACAAGTTCAGGGTTAAATCTGCCATATTCTTCTCTTTTATCTCAAATAGTCTTGATTCTATATGTTACTTGAGGTGATGTAATTATTACATCCATATTGAATTCTCTATCAAGTCTTTCCTTCACTATATCTAAGTGCAATAATCCCAAGAAACCACATCTATAACCATGACCTAGTGCGGGACTAACTTCTGGTTCAATTGATAGAGCGCTATCATTTAACATAAGTTTCTCAACTGCATCTACAAATTGAGGATACTCATCACTATTTATTGGAAAAACTCATGCAAAGATAAATGGAGTAACTTTTTTAAATCATTCTATTGCTTTTGCATTTTCTACTTTATCTTTTGGTCATTCTACATTCTCTGGCTTCCAAAGTGTATCTCACACTTTTGCTTCTCTGATAGATTTTAGCCCAGTAACTACATATCAAACAGATCAATTTTCTATTTTTGGATCACTAACATATTTTGGTGCAAAGTGTCATACATCTAGTGCTTCTATTTTTTTAGAGCTATTTATAAAGTGAAGTGTATCTCATTTTTTTATTTCTCAGCTAAATACTTTTACATAACTTACAACTCATCTATATGTATCGTATTGACTATCAAAAACAAGTGCCTTTAGTTCTGAATTTGGATTTTGCTCTAATTTATTAAATACCCTAGGTTCTCTAATTCTTTCTATTACTGCATCCAAAACTGTTTCTACATTCATTCCTGTTTTAGCTGAAATTGGGATAATCTCCTCTTTTTTACATCAAAGTAAATTTATAATTTCTTCAGATACTTTATCTACATCTGCAGCTGGTAAATCTATCTTGTTTATAACAGGAATTATATCTAAATTATTTTCTATAGCCATATGTACATTTGAAAGAGTTTGTGCCTCTATCCCTTGTGTAGCATCAACTACAAGCAAAGCTCATTCTACTGAAGCAAGAGTTCTTGAAACCTCATATTGGAAATCAACATGCCCAGGAGTATCTATCAGATTAAGCTCATAACCTTTCCATTGCATTTTAACTGGTGTAAGTTTGATTGTAATTCATCTTTCTTGTTCCAAAGCCATAGTATCTAGAGTTTGTGCTTTTAAATCTCTTTTATCTATTGTTCAAGTTATTTCAAGCATTCTATCCGCTAAAGTAGATTTACCATGGTCTATGTGGGCTATTATTCAAAAGTTTCTGATTTTAGATAACATAAAATATCTTAAAAATTTAAATTTTCTGTATTTTATAGAAAATTGTTATTTTTCAAAATGATTTGAGAAAAACAAAATTATTATATATACATTAATATAAATGTTAATAGATTTTTATTTGATTATTTAGATAAATTTAATTATAATCTTGAAGTATTTTAATTTAATAAATTATAAAATATGAAAATACCTCTAATTTTAAAGATTATAATATCTTTATTTACACTTTTTTATATATCAAATACAAATGCTGTATGATATATAAAATGAACTGCGAAAGATGATGTAACATGACAAACTTTAACTTATGTTTGTTATGATGCACCTTGAAAATGAGATTATTATAGCTGTGCAATAAAGTGAATTAAAAATACTTTACCTTGAGATGTTCTTTGTCCTACAAATATCGATCCTGTATGTTGACAACCACCTATGCCGACTTGTCAAACATGAATAGTTTGTTCACAAGTAATGCCACAACCTAAAACATATTCAAATTCATGTGAAATGAAAAAAGCTTGAGCAACTTTACTATATAAATGAACTTGTTCAAATTCAAATACAACAAACTCTTGTTCATGGACTTATCATAGTGTAGTATGACCTGTTTGAGATGTTTCTCCAAATCCTGATACTACAATGTGTAATTCTAGTAATAATTGAAAAATATCTTATGAAATTTGATGAAATAAACAAAAGGTTGCTACTTGTACTTGTAATTGAATTCAAACTACAAACCAATGTCCAAAAATAAATTGTGATGTATGATATAATGTAGTTAATAAATGAGTAAATCAAACTACATGATGTCAAATACAAGAATGTGTAAAAAATGAAACAACAAATAATTCATGTAACTGGATATGACATGATATAGTATGACCTGTTTGAGAAGTATATCCTAACCCTTATACAACAAATTGTACAAATAGTATAAATTGAACATCTTCTTTTGAAGTTTCATGAAGTAAAAGAAAAGTTTTTACTTGTTTATGTGAATGAAGTTCAAATAATATTAATTCTTGAACTACAAAAAATAATAACTTTAAATTATATAATTGAAACTCTAAACCAGTATCATGAAATATAAGTACATATTGAACTCAAAATTGAAGTATTTGTAATAATCAAAATTGATACTCTATAATAACTTGATTAGATAAAAATAATCCTCCTAAATGATGTACTAATCCTGCAAATAACGATAATTGTAAAAATAACTTATCAAATTTTAGAGACTATAATCCAAGTGAATGGCTGAATAATTCTACTATAGTTACTTCATCTAGTAGTGATTTACTAAAAAACTATCCACTATGAACTTACAATTTCTATCTAGCTTATTGAACTCAAATAATAAAAGTTTGAGAATGAACATTAAAATCTTGTACAACTAATTACTCTTGGTCTTGTATAGTTCCTTGACCTGTAGAAGTTAATACATCTTGATACACTTGTAATTCAAGTACTGTATGACAATCAAGAACAATAAGCTGATATAGCTGTACATGTACTCAAAATACTAATACTAATACTAATACCAACTCTACTACTAATAATACTACCACTAACTCTACTACTAACACATGTAAATGGCAAGCTCATGATGTAGTTTGACCAATTTGACAAGTATCCCCTAATCCTAATTCTACATTATGTACTATAGGTAATAATTGAACAATAGCCTACGAAATTTGATGAAATAGACAAAAAGTTGCTACTTGTACTTGTCCAAACTCAGCATCAACAAGTACATCAATACCTTCTCCTATTATTACTCTTTCAAAAACATTAAATTGAGCTACAACTACAAATTTTTATTCAAGAGAAACTATGTACTGAAAAGTAATTAATTCATGAATAAATAGTACATATAGTTGTGTTGCTCCAACTACTGATTTAAAAAATCCTGACTGATCTATAATAGCAAGTTCAAAATCTTGTAATGATAGAAGTAAATGGGCTAAAATGCCTAATTCTGATTGGAAATATGATTCATCTAGTAATTCTTGGAGAATGAGTAGAAGTTGGGTTTGATTTCCATCATCTACATATAGATTATGGTTTAGAGATAACAATACAAACAAAGAATCTTCAATAATTATAAATCTTAAAAATAATGATTAATTTATTATAAAATAAAATCAAAAAAGTGGTAGTCAAAAACATACCACTTTTTTGATTTTATAATGTATTTTTATATAATTGTATTACTTTTATTATTTAAAATGTAATTATGAACAAAAAAGTTCTTAATATTTTCTTTGCAATACTTATAACTTCAGTATCAGTTATAGGTGTTTATGCATGATATTTACAATGAAATTTCTTTGACAGTTCATGAAACTCTGTTAGATATGTATGTTATGATACTCCTTGAACTTGATGATACTATAGTTGTGCTGTGTTAATACCTTCAACAAATAATACTACAACTTGAAATAGTTGTAATTTATCGGACTGAACAACATTAGCTAATTGATCTAGTAAAAATTTATATTATAAAAATTCCTCTTGAAATTCTTGTATTTATGCAAGCTATAAATGTAATAATTGAACTTTAGCTCGGGGAACTCAATTCTCACCTGCTCCTTCTCAACCTGTAGCTTGATCTACACTTTATACTACTAGTTCAGCTTGTACTAGTAGTATAAATAGTTCATGAAATACTTGATGTTCTTGAACTCTTCCTTCTTGAGCTTGAGTTGTAAGTTGTAACTGAGGTTGTGTTGATTTCTCTCCTGTTAATACTGTTTGGACTTATTCATCTAATCCTACTACTGCTTGTACTTGGTGATGTGCATCTTGATATACTAGAAACTGAAACTCTTGTGTAGTAAATTCTAATTCAACTACTGTATCTTGAACTTGTACTTGATTACCTAGTAATGCAGTTTATTACAATAACTCAACTAGTTATTCCATATCAAATGCCCCAACTTGAACTTCTCTAAGTGCTAGTTATCAATCTAATCCTACTTCTAATACTTGTAAATATAAATGTAACTCTTCTTCTACTCGGAATTGAAGCTCTTGTGTAGTTAATACTTGATGAAATACATGAACTAGTTGATGGAAATGGGTAAAAGTACCAAGTGAATGAGTTTATTTTAGTCCTATGCCACCACAATGTTCATCACAAAGCATTGAATGATGAAATTGTAATGAATGATGATATTGTATTTGAAATTGATTTGATTTAAAATGCCAATATTCATGAGCTCAATCATGATTAATAAAAATAGAAACAAATTGGTGAAAAAGTACAATTTCTAATTGTTCGGACCCTTGATCAACATTAAACTTTACTGTATGGAATTCTACTCAAGATATAAAAGCATGTATGGAATATAATCTTACAGCACAATGAAGAGTATGACAAACATATAATTGTGATTCAGATAGTAAATTTCAAAATTTAGCATCTCCTTGGAGATTTGAAACAAATAAATGGTCTTATTTTACTTATCTACAAAATCATAAAACTTTTGTACCTTGAAAATATAGACTTGTAGTAAAAGCTAATGATTGAACAAAAATATATTGAGATTGGTTAACAATAAATACAAGTTGATCTTTATCTAATCCTGCTAACTGTAATTACTATGCTTACCCTGCTCAATCTGTTGAAGATGCAGTAGATTATATACTTAGAACAAAAGATGTACATATATCAACTTGAATTGACTATACAAATATAAAAAACAAATGTCCTGATATACAAATAAAAATGATTCAATCTGCTTGAGATGCTGCGAATGTATTTTGAATTAACTTCAAAGATCCTTCTATTGGATGATGATGACAAGCTAATTATGCCGTATTATGGGACTTAAGTAGATGTTTTACTAGAACAATTCCAAATCCTCCTAAAACATATTCTGATTGATATGGTAATTCTAATTTACCTTGAGAAATAAATAATCCAGCAATATTTGATTTTCAATCTTGGTATAATTGATGAAGTGCTTGGGCCGCTCCATGATGTTGAAATTGATGAAGATGATCTAAAAGTCAAATTTATTGATGACAATCTTGGCAAGCTTGAAAAACTGTAGTATGTCCTGGATGATGATATGGTAACTGATGAGGAACTACAACTTGAACAAATTGTACACTATCTGATTGAACTACCCTAAATAACTGATCTAGTAAAAATTTATATTATAAAAATTCATCTTGAAATTCTTGTATTTATGCTAGTTATAGATGTAATAGTTGAACTCTAGTTCGGGGAACTCAATTTTCTCCAGCACCACAACAACCTACAGCATGATCTATACTTTATACTACTAGTTCTGCTTGTTCTTCTTCTTTAACTTCTTCATCAGCAATAAATGTATCTTTCTCAAAAACTAAACTAAATGTAACTAATGATAGCTTAAACATAACTGTAAATTGATTAACTTATGATAATTTCCAATGATGTAGAGCCGTTTTAGTTCATCCAACTGTACCAAGTGCAGTTAATGCAAACAAGTGTAATAATGTTAATGAATTTACTACTATTAAAGATGCATGAACAGATTGGTTTTATAGTAACTGAGTATGGAAAAATACAATTATATCAGATAGTGCAAATATGCCATCTTGAACTAAATTAAGAAGTCATTTTAGAAACAAAGATACTTGAGAAATTAAAAGTGTAGAGTGGGAAATAATTTGAACAAATACATCATGATGAGCATCTTGATGTTCTTGAACTCTTCCAACTTGAGTTTGAGTTGTAAGCTGTAATTCAAGTTGTGTTGATTTTTCTCCACAAAATTATACTTGGACTTATTCTACTAACCCTACTACCTCTTGTACTTGGTGATGTAAATCTTGATATACTAGAAGCTGAAATTCTTGTATAATAAACTCTACAAGCACTGTTCCTAATTTACCTACCTGCTGAACTAATTGGAAAACAATTTGAATTTTTACTTGTGATTCTCAAAATAGACAAGTTCAAACTATAAATACATGTTTACCAAATTGATATAGCGATCCAATGTTATGGAATTGGAATAAAACTACAAATAGCTTTAGTCATTTAACTTGAAATTTATGTAATTGAGTTTCTAATAATTGATATCCTTGAACATCGTCTACAACAACTACATCTTCTTCATCGTTAGTTTGGGTATCAACACTTTCATTTTGAGCTCCTCCTTGAAGAGAAGATTTATTATGTGAAAGATTATGATATAATCCAACAAAATTAGAAGGAACATCTTGTAGATCTGAATGATTTATATGTTATCAATCTATGTGGTATTGAAATGAATATAAGTGTACTAAAAAGTAATAGTATAAAAAAATAGACTAGTTTAATAACTAATCTATTTTTTTATACAAACCAATCCACTCATCACATCATAACTCTTCCCCTCTTACATTTTCATCATATCAAAGTTCTTTTAATATTAAAAGAACTTTTTCTTTTTCATATCATCATTTAGTTAAATTATTTAAAAGTTTTTTTCTAGGTTCTTGAAATCATATCTTTATAAATTCTAAAAATTTTTTATCATCTATTTCTCTATATTTATCGTGTAATTCAAAAAGTAAAACTGCAGACTCTACTTTTGGAGCAGGAACAAAAGAAGATGCCGGAACTTTTATTATTTCACTAACATTAGCTTTTTTAGCTATAAATAGTGATAAAACTGAACTTCTTAGTTTTCATTTTTTTTCAATTTGTCATTCAATTATCTTATCTCCCACATCTTTTTGCATCAAAATAAGCATTTTTTCAGGATTATTGGTTACATCATATAAAAATCTATACAATATAGGTGATGTAATATAATATGGAATATTTGCAATTAAACAATATTGTTCAGATATAGGTTTAAATCTAAGTACATCTTCATTAAAAATCTGAAAATCCACATCATCAACTTTTAATTCGTAATTCGTAATTCGTAATTGAATAACTTCAATCATATCTTTATCCAATTCTACCAAATGTAGTGATTTTGGTTTTTGATTAAGTAATTTTTCGGTTAAAGCACCATATCAAGGTCATATTTCTAAAATATTTTTTCATTTAATTTCAAAAGTAGAAGAAATAATTCATAAAATATTCTCATCTATTAAAAAATTTTGTCATAATGACTTTTTGGCTTTAATTGAGTACTTCTTAAAAAATTCTTGATTCATAAAAAAATTTATGTTTTTAAATAAAAACTATTATAAAAATATTTTTCTAAAATAAAAATTTAAAAATATATCTCATTTTTTTGACACTAAAAAAATATTATGATACGATATATTTACAGTCAAAAACAAAATTTATTTTTTAACAAAAAGTTTATGACAAAAACAAATACAAAAAAGATACTTGCTATCTTAACTGCAGCTATATTAACAATTAATAGTACTTATGCTGCTACACAAATTGGTACTTGATCTGTATCTGGAACTTCTTCTTTTGATTCTGCAGTTATGTGGAATGATTTAATTCCTGGTACTGCAACTGGTACAGTTACTTGAATAGTTGTAACTGCAAATGTATTACCAACTCTAAATATGGTAATATCTACAGGAACAATTAATTTAGGAACATTAAGTGCTTCTGCTTACTCAACTGGTTCTTTAAGTATTGAAGTTGGTACAAATGCATCTCAATGAGTTAATGTTACTGCTAAATCTGGTACAGGATGATTAAGAAGTGCATCAGCAAATTCTATAATAAATGATACTCTTTCTGATGGATTAGCTGAAAGTTATAGATTTAGTTCTGCTTTACAAGCTGCTGCAGATTCTTCTGTTGCTTGATACGCACAAACAGCAAATTTATCTACTGAAGTAAATGATAGTACTACATCTCATACTATATATTCTACAAATAAACCAGAGTCTTCTAGTGGGGTAAATGATCTAACTTTTTATGTATCTGCAAAAATTGATGAACAAACTCCTGCCGCAAATGATTACCAAGATACAATTACAATTACAGTAGTTTGAAACTTTTAATTATTTGACTTAAATTAAAGACTATAGAAAATCTATAGTCTTTTTTTTTGATTTTTATCAAAAAAGGCTTATATTAAAGAAAATTTATTGTGTTAATACATTTTATGAAAAAAATAATTACTTTTTTTATACTTATAACTTTACTATTTTCTATATTTCCTTTTATATCTAATGCAAATATAGATATAACTGTTTCTCCTATAAAATACGAACTTACAATAGAAAAATGACAAACTGATAATAAAATAGTAAAAATATATAATAATACTGATTTTGTACAAGAAATTTTTGTTACTACAAAAAATGCAATATCTATGCAAGATAATTGACAACCAAATTTTGTAGAAGAAATTGAAAATCCAGAACTTTATTTAGCTGATTGGATTACTCCTAGTATAACAAATTTCGATATAAATCCATGAGAAAATATGGATATACCTTTTAGTATAACCGTTCCAAATAATGCAAATCCTTGATGACACTACTGAGCAATTTTTTTTAATGTTAAAGAAACAAATACTTGATGACAAATAAATATTCAAAAAAGAATTTGAGTTTTAGTACTGTTAAAAATTCCATGAGAGGTAAGTGCTGTATGAGAAATAAAAGATATAAAAATTGCAGTGACTGACTGATGATGATGGGCATGAAGTAAAAATGATAAATCAAACTTTATATGAAAAATATTTAAAAAATATGTTTTATGAGATAAAAGTGATTCTACAATAGAATTAGCAAAAAATGATACTAAAAATTCTGAAAATGAAGAAGATTTAGACTTATCTAGTGCTGATGAAAAAATAAATAATACTGTAAATTGAATTGAAAACAATACTGAAAAGAACTCTGATAAAAAAAGTGATTTTAATGTAGATTTAACAATAGATTTTGAAAATAAATGAAATACTCATCTGAAACCAACTTGAAAAATAGAAATAGTTGATGAAGACTGAAATACTCTTAAAAAAATATGAAAGGAAACTATTAAAAACGAAGCATGAGCAATTATATGAGAAAAAGTAGTAGATTACATACCTATAAATGATGAAAACTGAAATGTGCTACCGAATGAAAACAGAAAATTTAATCAAAACTGGGATTGATTTGCATACGAAACACTTGATGAAAATTGAAAAAAAATAATAAAATATTATGACCCTAGCGAATATTATTCATCTAAAAATACAAAAGAAAATTGATATTTAATGCCTTGGGAAAGAGTATGTACTAGAGAAATAAATAAAAAATTAACTGCAAAAATTAATTTAAAATATACAGATCCAGACTGAAAAGAAGTTGAATTTAATTCAGCAAGAGATTTTAATGTATCTTATAACGAAGAGTATATATGATTAAATTGGTATGTAGTATTACCATTAATTATCTTTTGATTATTATTAATTCTATATTTTATCTTATGAGCATGTAAAAAAAGGAAATGTCCAAAATGTAAGAAAAAAGTCTGAAAAGATATGCAAATTTGCCCATACTGTGGGGAAAAATTAAAACACAAAAAAAGTAGCAAATAGCTACTTTTTTTGTGTTTTAATAACATTGTTCTGTTTTATAATTCCATTGATTATTAATTTTTGTTATATCATCTAAATTTAAATTCATATAATCTATTAAACTATCATAATTAGTTCTTGTTTTTTGAAATTGTTTTTTTCTATAATCTTTTGTTACTTGTAATTTATTTATTTGAAGCAAATTATTTGCAACTTTTTTATAAATTCATAATTTATATTCCACCAATTCCATACATTCTGTTTCAACGAAATATGATTTAGATCATAAAATTGTAGTTGTATTATCTGAACAAGAAAGGTATTCTTTTATAATTGACTCTTCGTTACTTGGCTCACAATATTTTTTATACCTGTGCCGTAAAACTCAATACTCTCAAAAAATTTCATTTATATCATTTACTCAGTCTATATAAGTTTCTTTTCTATCTGGTCAAAAATAATAATCTTTTCACTTTTGTAAAGAATCAAGAAATAAAACTGCTTCTTTATCTATTTCTTTAAACTTTTTATCCAAAACTATTTGGTAAGCAATTTCTTCCCTATCATTAGTTTGAGCACATATAAAATCTTCTATACTTCTAGGACTTCATCAATCATTTTCTTTGATACACTGTTCAATTTCACTGGTATATTTACATGAATTACCCGTATTATCTGCTCTGATTGAATAAATTGATCATACCAATATCAAAAAAAATATTGAAATTATAAAAACTTTTTTCATAGGTTATTTTTTTCTTTTAAAAACTCATATAATTTTAACTAATCATTTTCAAAATAAAGAATATGAAAAACAAAAAGTTTTTTTAAATACTCCTGTAATTTTCAAAAAAACTTTTTTTCAAAGTGATGTTTGACTAGCTCAAAAAATAGATGCCAAAGCTCATCATATAATAAGTCCTGTTACAATTTTATCTACTTTTGTTATTGATTTATCAACTTTCTTTCTAAACATTTACTGAAATTTTAAATTATAAGTGCTAAATACTAGCTCTCAACTTTATTTATTTTTATACTTTTTGAATCAAAATTAAGTTTTGGAATATTTATTATAAGTAAATTATTTTCCATAACAGCTTTTATATTATCAAAATCCATATTTTCTGGTAAAATTACATTTCTTACGAAACTTCACCAGAAACATTCACTATTTCTTATAATATTTCACTCATAATAATTTTCTGGTTTATTTCTATTTCAACTTATTGTCAAAACTGACTTATTTACAGACAAATCTATATCATCTAAATCAACTCAAGCAATTGGAGCTACTATAACTATAGAATCTCATTTTTCAATTATATCAAGTGCAACCTGTCAAACTTCATTATCTATAATTGAAATTTCTTTATCCAATACTTCAAGATCTTCATTTTCATCTCATCATCAAACTCAAAAAAGTTTAAACATAACTCAAAAATTTTAAAATTTTAAATGATAAATGTTAAATAAACGATTTAATTTATTTAATCGTCAAAAATTCGCATTAACATTTCAAAATTATTATATCAATTTTTGTAAAAAAACAAATAAAATGATACAATATTACAAGATAATAAATAAAAAATATAAAAAATGAAAAAAATAAATTTTTCAGAAATAAAAAACAGTGTTTTGATCAAATTTAATGAATTTAGAACAAATTCAATATCAAAAAATCAGAGATTAAGTATAAAAGAAAAAATAAATTTTCTTGATAGTTTTAGTACACTTTTAAATTCTTGAATACCTGTAACTAGTTCTCTCAAAATTATTTCTTACCAAACAAAAAATAAATGATTAAAAAAAATGATAGATACAATTTTAAATGATATAAATAGATGATCTAGTTTAAAAGAAAGTTTTTGAAGATTTTCTAGCATTTTTAAGATTTTTGATTTGTCAATTATTGAGATGTGAGAACTTACTTGAAAAGTATGAGATGCAATAGATGTAATCAGAGAAAAGGAAGAAAAAATGAAAGAAATAAAATCAAAGATTCTTTGAGCTTTTATTTACCCATCAATTATAGTTACTTTAGCCTTAGCAATGATAGTAACATTCATCGTTTATGTAATACCAAAGATTACAGAAATGTATAAAGATGCAAAAGTAAATTTACCTAAATTAACTCAAAATGTTATAGAAATATCAGATTTCTTAGAAGCAAATGTAATTTATATATGTTTATGAATAATTGGATTAATTATTGTAATTTATATATTCAAAACTCATAAAAAAACAAAAATTTATTTTGACCAATTTGTTTTGACATTACCTATTTTTTGACATCTACTTAAAAAGAAAATACTTTCAATGTTTACATCATCACTTTGAACATTATTAAAAAATTGAATAATTATAAACAAGTCTTTAGAAATAAGTTCATGAGTCGTAAACAATGATTATTACAAAAAAGAGATAGAAAAAATAATAAGTTGAGTTTCTTCTTGAGAAGATTTTTCAAGATTACTTTGAATAGAAAATATAAGTAATTGAAAAGAAAGTAAATTTTTTCCTATTGAACTAGCCTCAGCGGTTAAAATCTGAGAACAAACATGAAAATTATCAGACTTACTTTTAAAAATTTCAAATAAATACAACAAAGAAATGGATGATACTGTAAAAAATCTATCAACTGCAATAGAACCAATAGTAATCATATTTGTATGACTAATAATTTGAACTCTAATTATGGCTATAATGTTGCCTTTCTTTAATATGGTTAATGTACTTTAATTATTTTATACTATCTTGTATAGCTTTTTGTAAATCCTCATTATCTTGGTTATACAAATCTCTTACAGCTCTAACATCTTTTACACTTCCCTCTAGAGTATTACCATAATCATTTATTACATTTTTTGTATCTTCTACAACTCATACTCAATCTCTAGTAGGCATAGAACAAGAAAAAAGGAAAAAAGAAACCAAAATTAAAATCGTTGTTTTCATAAATCAGAAATTTAAATACTAAAGTTTATTATTTTTTTCATGTCATATTTTAATTCTCAAACAAATTCTACTCTTTTTCAATATAATTCAAATCAAAGTTTATAACTATGAAGAGCTTGTCTTTCTAATCAATATTCCTTCATTACTTCCTTATTTATATCAGCATTTCCATATACCTTATCTCAAATAATTGGAAATCAAATACTTGATAGATGAACTCTAATCTGATGAGTTCTACCTGTTTCAAGTTTTATCTTTAAAATAGTGTATTTTGGAGAATTTTCATTATCTAAAAACCCCCTACCCCCCTTTACAAAAGGGGGAATCATTCCTATATTATCATAAATATATCCCAAAACTTCTCAATGAGTTATAGCTATTTTTGGATTTATGGGATTTTTTGTTGTCATCTTTATCTTGTCAGTTGGATGTCTACCAATGTATGATTCTATTTTAAATTGTTTATCCTTAAATACTCAGGCAACTATTGCTATGTAAAACTTATCAACTTCTCTTTTTTGAATTATATCTTGTAAATACTTCATCATCTTATCATTTTTTGCTATCATTATAAGTCCTGAAGTATCTTTATCAAGCCTATGAACAATTCAAGGCCTCTCCTCTCAACCTATTGTAGCAAGGTTTTTAGTATGATATAAAAGTGCATTAACAAGTGTTCAAGTTTTACCTTCTTCTCACGGAACTGGATGAGTATTTATTCAAGCATCTTTATTAACAATTATTAAATTTTCATCTTCATAAACTATATCTAAATCTATTTCTTCAGCATCAACTTTTGCTTTTCATATAACTATATTTATCTCAATTTCTTCTTTATTTTTGATTTTTATATTTTTTTTTATTTCATTTCAATTTACTTTTACTTGTCATTTATCAATTATTTTTTGTATAAAACTTCTAGAAAAATCTTGAAAAAGAGTTGATAAATACATATCAACTCTTTGTGGTTTATCTAAATATACACAAAAACTATAATTCATTACACAGTATTAAGTATTAAGTATTAAGTATTAAGAAATGATAGATAAAATTAACTATAAAACTACTTAATACTTACTACTCAGTTCTTATTACTATAAAGCTTCGCTTTTTTAAAGTCCTAAACTTTTTCTTATCTCATCTTCTTTTGCTTTATTTTCATTTTCTTTTGCTTTATTTTCATTTTCAGCTTTATACAAATCACCAAGTTGTAACCACTCAGTTTGTTGTTTTACAAGTAATTTTTTTATATCTTCTGGATGATCTTTTGCTAATTCTCTAAATTTTTCTCTTTCTTCAGTAAAAACTTTTGTCAATTCATCAAACTGGAATTGTGAAAGTGTTGGAACAGCATCAATTACTCTTTTCTTTTCCATTGTATTTAGAGAAAGACTATGTTTTAATAAATCAAGAAATACTGGTTCATCAACTTTTACTATATCAAGATGTCCTTTAATTAACACTAAAATTATTGTATCTGTTTCTTGTTCTGTTATTCCTATTTTTATATCTGACATAAGTGAATTATAAGATTTTAAAATATTTCACTGAAATTATACCTAAAAATTTTTAAATTCAATTTTTTTGTATAAAATGTTATTAAGTTAATAATCAAGATAGTAAAATTATAAAATATATGTTTTACTATTTAATATTTTACAACTTTATAACAAAAAAAATTGTCAATTTTCAAAACAAAATGAATTATCCTAAAAATCTCAAAATTAAAAGAAAAAGACTTTATTTTTGATGTCTTTACTTATGACTATGGAAAAATTAAAATTCAGAAAAAAGATACAAAAAAAGAAAAAACACTAGATATATGATATATAGTTAACTTCGAAATAGAGACAAAAGAATGAAGAGATATAAGCAAAGCTAAAAATATCAAAATAAAATCAGAGTTTAGATATGAAAATAAAGAATTTAAAGTAATCAATGAATATTTAAATATAATTTGACTCATATATAAAAGACTACCTGAATGACTACATTTTAAAGAAATTTTTGAAATTATTGAAGAAATAAATGATAAAAAAAATTTAAACGAAACTAAGTTAATTTTAGCTAAATTAAAAGTAATTGATTATTTTTGAGAACTAAAAATAGAAAATGAAGATATAATAGTAGAAAAAATACTAAAGTTTGTAAATAAAAATAAAATAAAAGAAATTTTGAAATTAAGTGGAATTGATGAGAAAACACAAAAAAAACTAGAAAAAATTTTCTAGTTTTTTTAATACCCCACATTTTCTCTAATCCTTTCAAGTAAACTTTTATCCACATCTGATATATGTTTAGGCATCTTGGCATCAATCTTAACAATCAAATTCCCAACTTTTCATCATACTGATTTTCACAAATCTTTCACTCTAAATTTTGTTCATGGTTTAGTATTAGCAGGAATTTTTAATTTTACTTTTTTCTTCAAATTTCATTCAACTTCTATAGAACAACCCAAAATCAAGTCAAATATAGGAACTTCATAAGTTTTTTCTATATCCAAACTTTCTTCTTTTTTAGGTTCTTCATATTTTTGATAATTTGAAGAAAAATCTTCTCATCATCTATTTGTTCAAGCAAATCATCAAAATAAATCAGAGAAATCAAAAGAACTTGATTTTGATCTTTTTCATTTACTTGATCTACCAAAACCAGATAATATATCCTCAAATCATGAAAAATCTCATGTAGAATATGTATATTGTTGTCATCATCAAAATGGATTTCATCAAGCAGAGTTAAATCATGAAAAGTTACTTCAAAAAGTATCATATTGTTTTCTTTTTGAACTATCACTTAAAATTCCATAAGCTTCATTTATCTCTTTAAACTTACTTTCTGCAGTTTTATCTCATTTATTTCTATCTGGATGATATTTCATTGCTAACTTTCTGTAAGCCTTTTTTATCTCGTCATCACTTGAAGTTTTTGTAACTCAAAGTATTTCATAATAATTTTTACTCATTTTTACTTGACTTTTATTAAAAAATAACTATAAGATATATGTTTAAATTCTAACTATTTTCTTATATGAAAAAAATTATACCACACATTATAATCTTTGTTTCACTTTTTTCAATATCAAATTTTGTAAATGCTTCAAGTGATTGACTTGTTTCAGATATGCTAAAACTAGAATATTGAATACAAGAAGCAGATATAAAAGCTATTAATACTAAAGAGATTAAATTAAAAAGTTTGACTCATCAAAATATGTACAATGAGTTTAAGAAAATGGATAAAACAATTAAATCTGAAATATTAAAAAAAATAAAAAGTAAAAAAATTGATTATTATACATGATTTTGAATTATAAAAGCATATAGTAATTTTGTTTACAATGTTAATAGACTTTTTGATTTATATGCATTAAAAGAAAACTGAAGTAAAGATTATTTTTTAGATGATAATATTAGAAGTACATATTTTGTGATTAAAACACATTATAAAAGAGTACAATATCTGATAAATAAATAATAATATGCAACTTTTTGCAGAAACTTTAATCTCTGAAGATTTAAAGTGACCTAAAAAATATATAAAAGATTGAGACTTAGCTGAGTGAAATTGAATTGAAGTACACTTATTTAAAGATATATTAGCTAATAGACTAAAATCAATAATAGATGAAAATAATGACATAGAACTAGCAAATTTACTTAGATATCCAAGTCAAATTATTGAGAAATATAAATACAGGAAATTAAAAGAAGAATTTCTTAAAAGATTTTCACTAAGAATTTGATTTTGATGAGAAAATTATTATGTACAAAGTGATACAAAAATATATTGAAAAACTAGCAAAGATGAAATTATGGCTGATTGAAATAATACGATTTTTTTATTTTTTGAAGATAAACCAGTTGCTTTTGTAAGTATAAAAAATTATAATTGAAATATAATAGTAATTGAGCAAATACAATGAATAAATTGAGAAAATAAACATTTTGAAATAGAATGATTTGATTGGAAGAAATTTTTTGTAGAAATAGTAGAAATAATTTCCAAAAAACTTTGATTTAATAAAGTTTGAATAATACCTGCAAATTTTAGCAAATGGCTAATATTTCACCACCTTTTTGACAGACATCATGAATTTGAAAAATGATGAAAATATTATAACATATATGACCAAGTAGCAATTGATATGTGATTTAAAAATTCTTCTATTAATCCAATTTATGTAAAAGAATTATAAAAAGCAAGAAATAAATTTCTTGCTTTTTATAATTCATAAACTCATTTTTTCATATCAGCAGTTACTTCTTTATCTTTAAAAACTATTACTCTTTTTTTAAATGCATCAACTATATTTTTATCATGTGTTGCTATAATTATAGTTTTCCCTTCTTTATTTAAGTCATCAAATATTTTCATAACATCACTTGCAGTATCTGGATCTAGGTTTCAAGTCGGTTCATCTCATATTATAATATTTGGGTTGTGTCCTAATGCACGGGCAATTGAAACTCTTTGTTTTTCTCAACCTGACAACTCAGATACAAATTTATCTTTTTTTGACAAAAGTCCTACTTGTTCCAAACTTTCTGGAACTTTTTTTTGTATATATTTATCATTGTATCCACAAACCTCCATTGCAAATGCTACATTTTCATATACACTTTTTGATTCCATAAGTTTATAATCTTGAAATACTACCCCTATACTTCTTCTATATGCTCATAATAAATCTTCATTTAAATTTTTGTACAGAAATCCTCAATTATCCAAAACTACATCTCAAAACTGAGGTTTAAAATCACCTATCAATGATCTAATCAAACTTGTTTTACCAGATCAAGAATGACCAATAAAAAAAACAAATTCCCCTGGTTTTATTTCTATATTTACATTTTTTAAGACTATTTTGTTTCAAAATGCTAGAGTTATGTTGTCGATTTTCATAAATTAGTTATTAGATTAAAGATTAGAGATTAGAGTTTGGAGTATTCTACATTTTTTATAAGTAAAATCAAACAAAAAAACAAGTTCAAAAATTATTTTAATAAGGTTAGTTTTTCAAATGAATCTTTTTTCATAATATCAAAATTAAATTTTCTTAAAATTGAAAGTAATTTACATTACTTTCAATTTTAAGAAAATTTCACTCCGCGAGAAATAGAACAAAGAGAGCAAAGAGATGAATTAGTTCTTAATACATACTACTGAGAAACCGTAATACTTATTGTAATTGTGACGAAGTACATTACCACTGACAGAACCCAAGTAACGGAACAATGAATTAGTAGTGGTAAACTCTGTAGATGACCACCAGTAACCGTATGTAGTACGAATGTTGAAACTACCATCAGTACCGCGGTAACCTGGAAGAACTGAAACTATTCAAGATAGTTTATTTCAAGTCCATCATGTAGCTCAAGCATTTCTTAAAGTAGTCCACTGAGCATCTGTGGGTAGATTCCATCAAGTTCACAATTGTCCACATACTGATATTGTTGTATCCTCTACTTGTGTACAACTTGTAGTATTACAACTTGCAGGAAATCACATTGATTCAGCCCATGTATATAGTGCTCAATCAGTATTACATATATTTGAGTCATTATTATAACACCACTTTTCTATTGTATTTGTATCTGATGGTATAGTTGATCAGTTTGCTAACATTGTTCAATGCTTCATATTTGTACTAGTCCAACATTTTCAGTCTGGTCAAAGTAGTGTAGTATATGTATATCATCATGCTGATACTGTATCTCAACAAGCAAAACTTGGAGTATATGTCTCACAATTAGGTCAACTATAATTTGTATTACATGAAAAGCCACAGTTTGCAGAATCTTTTATCCAAGATTGATTTGTAGTTGTTGGATTACCTGTTATAAGTGTACATCATGTAGGTAAACAAGTTGGTTGTGTAGAGTTACATGAATTTGTTTCTGAAGAAGTTATTTCTTGTTGTACTATTATTGCTCATCATCAGATTCATCATACATTATTGTTTATATAGTTATTTACT
>DYHI01000012.1 GCA_020724225.1 Candidatus Altimarinus sp.
TTTTTTTTTTTTTTTTTTTTTTTGCAAATATATGAAACCTTTTTAAAATAGAGATTGAGTTAATTAAAAACTATGTACAAAACCAAACTAAACAAAATCTGAAATTTGATAGATAAAATAAAAGATGATATAAATTTACCAATTATATCAGATTTTTTAGAATGGTTTTATGATAAAATAGAGATGAATTTTGAGAAAAATGATTTAAACTTAAAATTAAGTAAGTGAGATATAGTTTTTGTAAAACTTTGAAAAAATATTTGAAGTGAGTTAAATAAAACTAGACCTTGTATAGTTTATAGTGTTAAAAGTGCTAATTTCTGAAATACGGTTGTAATTTTACCATTAAAATCATACAAATGAAAAATTAGTAGTGATTTTAATGTGTTTCTAAATAAATCTGATGAATTATGACTAGAAAAAGATTCAATCGTTGATTTATGATGAATTAGACAAGTTTCAAAGAAAAGAATAAATAAAAGAATATGAAAAGTTCAAAAAGAATTATTAAATGAAATTGACTTTAAAATTTTATGATTATTTTGAATAAAAAATAAAGAGTAATATATTACTCTTTATTTCAGTTCCACCACTTAAAGTAAAGTGGTCCAAAGATATAAATCTTTGATAGTAAGTTTATTATATACTTAATTCCTAAAAATACAAATTTTTTATGAAAAACGATAAATTTTTTATAACAACACCGATTTATTATACAAATGGTATTCCTCATATATGACATAGTTACAGTTCAATAATTGCTGATTCTATTGCTCGTTATCAAAGGATAAGTGGTAAAAAAACAAAGTTTTCAACTTGAGTAGATGAAAATAGTCAAAAAGCAATAGGGAAAGCTCAGGAACTAGGTATGGAAACTATGTCTTACCTGGATATGATGGCTGAAAAACACAAAGCTGTTTGGGATTGATTAAAGATAGAATATAGTGATTTTATAAGAACAACTGAGGATAGACATCATAAATTAGTTAGAGAAGTATTGCAAAAATCATGGGATAATTGAGATATCTATGAATGAGTTTATGAAGGAATGTATTGTGTTTGATGTGAAGCATTTAAAAAAGAAGAGGATCTGGTTTATATGAACAAGACTACAAAAAAAACTTTTCCAATAACAAAAGAAGTTGAATTGTCAGATAATATATGCAAAGTTTGTCCTGATCATCTAGTAGAACCTCAAAAACTGAAAGAAAAAAACTATTTTTTCAAACTGTCAAAGTATGGGGATTTTTTACTAAATCATTATAAAAATAATCCAAATTTTGTGATTCCACAAGATAGATTCAATGAAGTCATAGCTTTTGTTGAAAGATGACTTGAGGATTTTTCTATTTCTAGAGAAACAAATAAGTTTGGGATACATCTACCTTTTGATGAAGAACAAGTTGCTTATGTATGGTATGATGCACTTTTTAACTATGTGACTGTATGTAAAAGCCCTCACCCTAACCAGGGGATAAAAAGTGAGAATTTCTGGCCTACTGACTTGCATGTAGTAGGTAAGGATATAATCAGATTTCATGCTATTTACTGGCCTGCGATGCTAGCTTCAGCTTGATATGAATTACCAAAACAGATATTAACAACTTGATTTTTTACAGTTAACTGACAAAAGATTTCAAAATCAATAGGTAATGTAATAGATCCAGTAGAGTTTAGTCAAAAATATAGTAAAGATTTACTTACTTTGTATCTTCTTTCTAGCTTCAATATCTGACAAGATTGAGATTTTGACGAAAAGCAAGCTATTTTGACTTACAATGCTAAATTAGCAAATAATCTATGAAATTTAGTGAATAGGGTAGTAGTTTTGGCATTGAAATTACAAAATAATTCATGAGTACTTGAAAGTAAAATTTCTGATGTAAAAGCTGAAAATTTTATTAAAAATAATAAAAAATTATTTAATGATTACAATTTAAAAGCAGTGCTTGATGAAAGTTTTTCATTTCTTGATTCTCTAAATAAGTTTGCAGATGAAAAACAACCATGGCAAATTATAAAAGATCCAGAAAAACAAGAAGAAACTAGAGAGGTATTATATACCATTGCTGAATGACTTAGACAAGTTTGACTTGCCTTGTACCCATTTTTTCCTGAAAAAATGGCAGAAATGTTTACTAAACTTTGATTACAAAATTACAAAGAAAGACTTGAAAATTGAGAATTAGAAAAAATATTGCCTGAAAATGTAATCTTTGAAATAAAAGAAAAATGAGAAGCTTTATTTTCTAGATTTGAGGTATAATATGAAATTTGAAATTATTTGATGATGAGAAGATAAAAGAATATGAATTCCACTTTGAATAGATAACTATGAAGTTAGATCATGACTTTATAGATATTTTGTTTGAATGCTGATTGAACCATTTTTGGGTAAATTTTGATTTGATTCATATGACAGTGCATGGGATGAGAGTTTTTCTATTTTTCAGACTTTGATTATAAATTGTACTGAAGATTCTTTAAAAAAATACTTAGAAAAAAATTGATTTGAAGTTGTATGAGTAAAAAACATTAATTTCAAAATAATTAGAAAATGAAAAAAAGATATTTTAGATAAGTATAATGAAACTTGAGATGATTTTGAAATGAAAAGTTTTCTTGAAAAAGCAAGAAATGGTGAATTGTCTTTTTGATTTATTCCGTGAGAGAATAATTGATTAAGAGTTATATTTGCAAAACATAAAATAGAAGATTTAGAGTTTTTTAGTACAACTAGATTAGATGAATTACAAACACAAAAAAAAGTTAGTGATTTACTTTCAGATTCTCCAACTCCTGAAAAGTTAGCTGAAGCATCAAAACCTTGATGATCACTACATTGATTTACCTTATAAAATAAACTATGCAATTATTTATTCATCTTTGAACAAATTTAGAGTATTTTAAACTATTAAATGAGTGATTTTTACTATCAATGTGAAAACAGGATAGGGATATTGCTAATTTTATAAGCGAAAATTACCCATGAGAACTTGCAGAAAACATAAGTCCACAGTATGAAGTAAATTTTGTTTCTATAAGAGAGATAAAAAGGAAATTCGGGCCAGATGCATTTAATAAAATAGATGGAATTTATTATTGAAGTGATAATTGTGAATATCTTGTTCCATACAAGCATGAAGTAGAAAAAGCTATTGAAGAATTTAGAGAATTTAATAAAAATTTTCCACCACATAAAGTTCGTACTTTTACTTTGGTTACTCCATATTTAGGTGATAAAATGCTTGGATTTCTAGAAGAAAGTTTAGATTATTTAAACAACCTAAATATTAAAAATCCTATAGAAGTAGTTGTGAATGATTTTTGAGTATTAAACCTGCTTCACAAAAAATATACAAATATTAAACCTATTTTTGGTAGGGTAATTCATAAACTTTTAAAAACTCCACTTATTGATACATTTTGATATGAAGTGCATCCAGCTTGAGAATTGATCAAAAATAAATCAGAACAAGAAATAAAAGTACTCAGAGATGAGATAATTAAGTGGCAGCTTAGATTTTATAATAGTGCGGAAATTAGTTTAGATATTTACCAAAGTTTCTTAAAGAGATTTTGAGTAGAAAGAGTGGCTATTGATTATATGGAGAAAAGAGAAGAACTTTATAAAAATTACGAATGAAAAATTACGAATTACAAATTAATAGAAAATAAAGTTTGTGATTCTGAACAGTTGTTTGCTGAATCTTATATGAGTGAAAAAACAACAAAACAAAGTATTAAAAATCCTGAAATAAATTCAGGATGACTAAGTATAGGAATTGATTTATATTACCCTTGGGCTTTGGTTTTTACTGGGAGATTATGTGATACTTCGGCTATAGAAAATCCAACCAGATGATATTATGCAACCGATGATATATGTCCTAGAACTTGTAATAGGTATGATATACATTACAAAATAAAAACTGTTTGATACAAATTATTACAAAGGTGAAATGCTTGATATAGAAGCGAAATAAATTTAGATTATTTAAAAGAAGATTTTATAAAAAACGAAAATAATAGATTGATTTTTGCCCCATTTGTTGCTGTTTAAAAAAATAAAATCATAATGATTTTATTTTTTTAATTTGTTATCAATTTATCCATTCAAAAATCTATTCATCAAGATTGTTTTAATGTATCGGAATCTTGATTTTTTAAATTAAATGGGTCTCATAGAAGTCATTCTCAATCAATACTGTTATTAGAATATCAGTTATTATAATTAATTGTATTTGTAGTAGTATCTAATCATGAAAATGATTTTAAATTTTCAGGCAAACTACTTTCGTCATATATTAAATTAAGATTTTTTAACATCTCACTTCAAGAATCAGGGATAACCACATAATTTTTATTTATTATTGCTGTTTGATTTAATTTTAAATTTGTAAGAATATTTCTATTATAATTATTTAAACCATTATAATATTTTAAAAATTGGTTACAATAAATTATATATGTTCTATATGTATTATATTGGTTTTTTAAAATCAAATAATCATTAATATTGTTATTTAATCATTTTGCATTATAAACTTTCATATTTGTACTCATACTTTGTTTTGTATTTTCGATAGCATTTTCTACTTCTTTAATTGCTGTAATTAAGTTATTAATTTGTATTTCTAGATTTTTACTATTGGCATATCAAGTTTTATACCTTATCTTTAATTGATTTACTAAACTATTGTATGTATCTTGTCTTTCTCAAGAATCTAGATATCATTTTATATCAATTTTTGATATATTTATATAATCTTTTATAGATTCAATATTTTTTGTTATAAGTATTTCATTTGTTTTATCTCTATTTGTAAGAATCATTGATATGGCGACTATATCATTGTATAATCATGAATCATTTATATTTCCAGCAGTATAAAATTTAGTTCAAATATTTATACTTAGTGCAACTCAAACTTCATTTAATCATGAAATGTCCATTGATGTAAAATTATCAATATTTTCTTTTTTATCACTTTTCCACCACCAAGCATTTAGTGCTTGATTTCATAAATTGAATAATAATATAAAGATAAAAGTTAAAATTGTAATTTTAGTAATATTTTTTATAATATTTTTGTGCATAAAGATTGCTTTTTAGACAAATATTTTAATTATTTTATCATAAAATAAGTTAAGAGTAAAATTTTTGCTAGTTTTTTACCTATTTTTAAAAAAATTACATGAAAAAGTTAATTATTATTTTATTTTATATACTAAATTTTACATTTTTATCAGTTTTTGCAGATGATATAAAAATAATTTCTAGAAGTGAATGGTGAGCAGATGAAACATGGAGATATGCTGATAGTGAGGTTTGGAAAAATTATTTTGATAAACTTTATAAAGATTCTAGTTTACCTGAAACTGAAACTCAAAAAAAACAGAGAATTAAAAATCAAGAAATTAATAATTATCTTTCAAAAAATTATAAAGAAGATAATACCTTAGTTGAATTTATAAAAGAGGAAAAATGACATCAACTTTTTTGGCCTATATGAAAAACAAATTATGTTAAATCAATAGTGATTCATCATACTGATACATCAACATGATGAACTTCAATAGATGCTATAAAATCTATTTATAAATATCATACATTAACAAGATGATGGGGGGATATAGGATATAATTATCTTATATGATTTGATTGAGAAATTTATGAGTGAAGAGCTTGATGAGATTATGTAGTTTGAGCACATGCTTTGCGGAATAATCGCTCATCTATATGAATATCAATTATTTGAAAATATAATCATGAAAAAATAAGTGAAAAACAATATGAATCTTTAAAAAAACTGGTACAATTTTTGACAAAAAAATATGGAATTGATGTAAATAACTCTTATGATTACCATAGAGATTGTATATGAAATAAATGTGATTTTCATATAGAAACTTATAAGGATAATGTAATAGTATGACATAGGGATGTATGACATACAAATTGTCCTTGAGATGAATTTTATAAACAAATTCAAATACTAAAAAATGATCTAAAATCAGAAACTTTTTGATTTAAATTAGTTAAAAATAATTTCAAACCCAAAGAGCTTGTTAAATCTGAATTGGATAAAAAATTAGATAAATTATCAGAGTATGAATTATTAAAATTACTTGCTCAAATTGATTATTCACTAGATAAGAAAAATGATTTAAATCTTAAAAATTTAAGATCGAAAATATATTCAAGATTATATAAAGAAAAATTAAAAAATACAGATAATGTTAAATTAGACTATGATAAAAATGATAAAATAAAAGTAAAATTATCATATCCATATAAAGATTATATAACTGTAAAAAATTGAACTAATATTTACGATATTAAATTATTTTCTTGAAAATTATTAGTAAATGATAAAGTAGAGTATAACAAAATTAATATAAAATCACTAAAGTGATGATTTTTAGAGGTACTTTCTTGGGAAAGAATTCCTTCATGGGATAAAGAAAAAAAATATAATGATAATAAATTTAAATGAAATTTATTTTTATATGTAAAAAATAATGAAATAGTAGTCGTTAATGAGGTAAACTTTTCTGATTATTTAAAGTGACTTTGAGAAGTAAGTGATAGTGATAATCCAGAAAAAATAAAAACTATAATAATTGCTGCAAGGACTTATGCAAAATGGTATACAACAAAAGCTAGAAAATTTCCTTGAGAAATTTATGATGCATCTGATAATCCTGATGTTTTTCAAAAATATTTGTGATATAGTTTAGAATTAAGAAGTCCAAATATAAATAAATTGGTAGATCAAACATCGGGGCAAGTAATTACTTATAATTGAGATATTATAAAAGCTTGGTATTTTTCTCAAAGTAATTGAAAAACTTTGAGTTTTAAAGATTATTGTACAAAAAATTGAGCAAGTTGTAAAAATATAGATTATCCTTATCTTACATGAGTTTTTGATCCATGAAGTGTTTGAAAATCTAGTTTATGACATTGAGTTGGTATATCATGAGCTTGAGCGACTTATTTAGCAAAAAAGTGATGGACTAATGATATGATAATAAAATATTTTTTAAAATGAGTTAAAATTAATAGTATATAAAGTGAAGAAAAAATCACAAAAAAATCTTGACAAGAAAATTATGCTAGTATAATAAAGTGAAAATTAAAAACAAAATTGTATCTAAAATAAAAATTTTACTTTGTTAATATAAACTAGTATGACAAATTTCTTTAAAAGTACTAGAGTTAAAATAATTGTGTTTTATGCATTTTTTTTACTCTGAATAACTAGTCTATTAGCTGTTGATAATTTAAGTTTATCAACAACAGATATAGAGGATAATATAGTTTCTTGAACAAGTATATCTACTATTAGTTCAACAAATGCTAGTTGATCTGTAGTTTATAGTTTTGATTGTTCTACACCTTGAGTAGATGATTCTAGATTTTCTATATGATGAGCTTGAGATGAACTTATCATAAATGAAGATCCTGATTATTGGACGAAAAGCTCTTATGATATATGTATAAGAGCAACTGATGATGATTGAACTTATGATGAAAATTTTACTTTAAATGTAGTTGATAAAACTAATCCTGAATTTACTGCATTGACACTTTTGTCAAATAATTCAAATTCATGAGCATTTGCAAAAGCATGAGATGAAATAATTTTTTCTTTTGATTTATCTACATGAGATTCTTGGTGAGCTTGAAATAATTTAGTTTTTGATATTTGAAATACAATTTGAGAAATACTTAATTTTGATCAAAGCTTAACTCAGTTATTATCACAAAATAAAACTTATATAGTTTTGCCATGACAATCTTGAAGTATAAATTTAACCAGTTATACTTTTGTTGATAATAATTCAAATTCTTTAAATTGATTATCATTACCTTATACATTTTCACAAAATATAATTGTTGATACAACATCTCCAAACATATCTTTTGTAGATGATGTTTCATCAACTCCTACTTTATATGATGATATAAATATAACAGTTAATGATGATTATTTAGATGAAGAAAATAGTTTAAAATATTCATATTCATCTGATAGTACTTGTGATGATAATGATTTGTATTCTGAGTCATTTACATCTGGATTAACTTTCACTATTTCAGATACTTTAAATAATTGAAAATATGTTTGTGTAAAAGCAGTTGATTATGCTTGAAATGTAACTTACTTAGCTTCTTCAAATCCACTAGATATAGCCATACCAAGTATAAGTTTGTCATGAACTTGAATTAATGAAAATCTATGATTAGGGGTATCAATATGAGATTTATCAACTACATTTTCAACTTGAACAACTTTTGATTATGCTTTAGTTATATGAACTTGATCAGATGATAATGCTAGTTTTTCTATAAGTTGAGCATCTTTATTTGCAGAATTTGATTGAGATTTTGAAGTAAAAAATACTTATAATATAAGAATTAGTAGTACTGATGAAAATTCAAATGTTATAGAGAAAGATTTTGTTATATACATAAATGATGTAAACGAAAATCCAACGGATATAAGTTTGAGTCCTGTTTCAATAGATGAAAACTCATGAATTTGAGCTACAGTATGAGATTTTACAACTACTGATGAAGATTCAAGTGATACTCATACATATTCATTAGTTGTATGAAGTTGATCAGATGATAATGCTAGTTTTTCTATAAGTTGAGCGACTTTAGTTGCAGAATTTGATTGAGATTTTGAAACAAAATCAAATTATTCTGTTCTTATAAGATCTACTGATAATTTATGATTATTTATAGAAAAAGAATTCACAATATCAGTAAATAATCTTGCAGAAGCTCCAAGTGATATAATTTTATCATGATCTACGATTGAAGAAAATTCTTCAATTTGAACTTTTGTATGAGATTTAAGTAGTATAGATGAAGATTTACTTGATTCACATAACTATAGTTTAGTTATATGAACTTGATCTGATGATAATGATTTATTTTCAATAACATGAACATGACTTTATGTTAACTGAAATATAGATTTTGAAACAAAATCAACTCTTTCAATTTTAGTTAGAAGTACAGATTTAGGGGGAGCATATTTAGAAAAACAATTTAATATAACAGTTACAAATGCAAATGATACTCCAACTGATATAACATTAACTTGAAGTACAGTTGATGAAAATACTTCTACTTGAACTTTAGTTTGAGATTTAAGTAGTGTAGATGAAGATGTAGGGGATAGCTTTTTGTTCACATTAGTTGCATGAACATGAAGTGATGATAATGCTTTATTTACACTATCATGAGCAGAAGTTTATACACAATTTTCTCCAAATTATGAATTAAAAAGTGCTTATAGTATAAGAGTTCAAACAGCTGACAATTTATGAGCAACTTTTGAAAAAGCAATTACAATAAGTATAAATGATATAAATGAAATTCCAACAGATATAACTTTAGATACAAATTCAATAGATGAAAATTTACCAATATGAACAATAGTTTGAGATTTAACTACAACTGATGAAGATGTTTGAGATACTTATACTTATAGTTTAGTATCTTGAACTTGATCTGATGATAATGCTATTTTTTCTATAAGCTGAGCAACTATAGTTGCAGATTTTAGTGCTGATTATGAAACAAAAAATAGTTATACTATATTGGTGCAAACTACTGATGCAGGATGATTAACTTTAGAAAAACAATTTACAATTACTATAAATGATATAAATTTAGCACCTTCCAACTTAACTCTTAGTGGAAATACAGTAGATGAAAATCTAGTTTCTCCAGTTGTAATTTGAGAGTTAACTTGAACTGATGATGGTGAAAATAATTGAACACTTACTTATAGTATATCATGTGTTACTTGATGAGTTGATGATGCAATTTTTGCACTTAGCTGAACAACTCTATCAATAAATGTAACTTCTGACTATGAAACTAAAAGTTCATATGATGTATGTGTAAGAGTAAGTGATGGAATATTAAATCTAGATCAAAACTTTACAATATCAGTAAATGATATTAACGAAACTCCAACTGATATTGGATTGACTTTAACTTCAATAAATGAGAATTTATCTGTTTGAACTTTAGTTTGAACACTAAGTACAACTGATGAAGATTTAGGGGATACTCATACATATAGTTTAGTTTCATGAACATGATCAGATGATAATTTATCATTTTCAATTAGTTGATCTTTACTTTATGCAGAATTTAGTGCAGACTATGAAATAAAAAATAGTTATAGTATATTGGTACAATCTACAGATTTAGGATGATTAATTATAGAAAAACAATTCACAATTTCTATAAATGATATAAATGCAGCACCAACTGATTTAACACTTAGCTGAAGTACAATAAATGAAAATTCATTCGTTTGAACTTTTATATGAACATTAATATGAACTGATGATGGAGAAAATAATTGAATTTTAACATATTCATTTACATGTGGAACTCCATGAATAGATGATACATCATTTACTTTAAGTTGATCAAATCTACTTAGTAATGCTGTATTCAATTTTGAAACTAAAAATACTTATGATATTTGTGTAAGTGTAAGTGATTGAAATTTAAGTTTAGATAGAAATTTTACAATTACAGTAAATGATGTAAATGAAACTCCAACAGATTTAATTTTAAGTTCAACATCAATAGATGAGAATTTATCAATCTGAACAATAGTTTGAAATTTAAGTACAACTGATGAAGATACTTGAGATACTCATACTTATAGTTTAGTAGCTTGAACTTGATCTGATGATAATGCTAATTTCTCTATAAGTTGAGCAACTTTGATTGCAGAATTTAGTGCAGATTATGAAACAAAAAATACTTATACTATATTGTTACAAACTACAGATGCTGGTGGATTAGTAAGAATTGAGCAATTTACAATTACTATAAATGATATAAATTTAGCTCCAACTGATTTAACTATGAGTTGAAGTACTATTTTGGAAAATTCATTTATTTGAACTGTAGTTTGATCTTTAATATGAACAGATGATAATGAAGATAATTGAATATTGACTTATACTTTGACATGTGCTACTTGATGAGTTGATGATATAAAATTTAGTATAGTTTGAGATGAACTTAGAACTGCAACACAAATTAACTTTGAAAGTTGAAGCACTTTAAATATATGTGTAAAAGTAAGTGATTGACTTCTTAGTTTTGATAAAAATTTTGTAATAGATGTTATAAATGTAAATGAATCTCCGTATAGTTTTATATTGACTCAAAATACCTTTAATGAAAATGTTTGAACTTGATTTATAGTTTGAAATCTAAGTAGTTTAGATGAAGATTTTTGAGATAATCATACTTATAGTTTTTGAACTTGACCTTGAAGTACACATAATTCTAGTTTTACACTTAGTTGATCAGAAGTTATAGCAAATTTTAATCCAAATTATGAATTAAATAATTTATATGAAGTAAAATTTAAAGTAACTGATAGTTGATGAATAAGCACAGACTTACAAAGCATAATTTCAGTTAATGATGTAAATGAAGATCCAACCGATATTACATTGACTTGAAGTTCAATTGATGAAAATATTTGAACAGGTTCATTGGTTTGATTATTTAGTACTGAAGATGAAGATATATGAGATAGTCATACTTATACTTTTGTTTGAGGAATTTGAAGTGATGATAATACAAGTTTTACAATTATTTGAAATGCTCTAATAGCAGACTTTGTATGAGATTTTGAAACAAAAAATACATATAATATAAGAATTAGATCAACTGATAATTGATGATTATTTACTGAAAAACAATTTACAATTACTATAAACGATATAGATGAAACTTGAGTTTTAGTTACTCTTAGTTGAAGTACATTGAATGAAAATACTTCTACTTGAACTTTGGTTTGAATACTAAATACAACAAGTTCAAATACTTGAGCAACTTCATTTACATATACTTTAGTAACTTGAACTTGATCTGATGATAATTCTAACTTTTCTATTAGCTGAGCAATTTTGGTTGCAGAATTTATCGCAGACTATGAAACAAAAAATAATTATAGTATATTAGTAAGAAGTACAGATAATTTATGAAATCATACAGATAAACAATTTATTATAAATGTACTAAATCAAAATGAAGTTCCTTTAGATATTTCACTTAGTTCAAATACAATTGACGAAAATATTATGGGGATATATACAATAGGTAATTTTTCAACAATTGATACAGATAATTCAGATTCACATACTTACAATTTAGTATGATGAGTTTGAAGTAATGATAATGCAGATTTTGCTATAGTTTGAAATACTTTAGTTTGAGCATTTGTTCCAGACTATGAAACAAAAAATACATACTATATAAGAGTTAGGAGTACAGATGCAGGATGATTAATGATAGAAGAACAATTTACAATTTTGATAAATGATCTAGGAGAAAATCCAACTGATATAACATTTAGTGGAAGTTTGAGTTTGGATGAAAATATGTCAACTTGAACAACTCTATGAGATTTTAGTACTACTTGAACAAACTCATGAGTAACTTATACATATACACTTACTTGATGAGTAATGGATAATGATAGTTTTACCATAAGTTGAACTACATTAACTGCTAACTTCAGTGCTGATTATGAAACAAAAAATATTTACAATATACAACTTAGAAGTACTGATAGTTTAGGATATTTTATAGAGGAAAATTTCACAATTACTATAAATAATGTAAATGAAACTCCTACAGATATAAGTTTATCAGCTAATACTCTTTTAGAAAACTTATCAATCTGAACAACTATTTGAAATTTAAGTACAACAGATATAGATTTTGGTGATACTTTCACATATAGTTTAGTTGCATGAACTTGAAGTGATGATAATTCTAGTTTTTCTATAAGTTGATCAACTCTAATTGCAGAGTTTAGTGCAGACTATGAAACAAAAAATACTTATAACATACTAGTACAAAGTACTGATTTAGGTTGATTAACAACTGAAAAACAATTTACAATTTCTGTAACTAATGAAAATACAGCACCATCAAGTTTAACATTAAGTTGAAGTACGATAGATGAAAATTTACCTATATGAACTTTTATTTGAGAATTAATATGAACTGATGATTGAGAAGATAATTGAGTATTGAATTATTCTTTAACTTGTTGAACTCCATGAGTAGATGATACATTATTTACATTGAGTTGATCTAGTTTATTTTCAAATGCAGTATTTAACTATGAAACAAAAAATTCTTACAATATATGTGTAAAAGTAACAGATTGAACTCTAGACTTGGATCAAAATTTTACAATTACTATAAATGACCTTGTTGAAAATCCTACTGATATAACATTTAGTTGAAGTCTATCAATAATTGAGTGAACTTTTACTTGATACACTATGTGAGATTTTGACTCTGTATGAGTAAATACTTGAGTAACTTATACATACTCATTTGTAACTTGAACTTGAAGTGATGATAATTTATCATTTACATTAAGTTGATCAACTCTATCTACAAACTTTAATGCTGATTATGAAATAAAAAATATATATACAATAAGAATTAGAACTGAAGATAATTTATGAGCTTCTTTTGAAAAACAATTTACAATTACTATAATAAATCAAAATAATCCTCCAACAGATATAACATTAAGTTGAAGTACAATAAATGAAAACTTACCTATTTGAACTTTGATTTGAACTTTAATATGAACTGATGATTGAGAAGATAATTGAGTATTAACTTTTGGTTTAAATTGTTCTACTTGATGAACTGATGATGCTAGTTTTAATATATCTTGAATTAATTTACTAAGTAATGCTATTTACGATTTTGAAACAAAATCAACATATAATATATGTATAAGAGTTAGTGATTGAACTTTTACATTTGATAAAAATTTTGTTATTTCAATTAATGATGTATCAGAAACAACATCAGATATAATATTTAGCTGAAGTTTAGCTTTTGCTGAAAATACAGTATCTTGATATATTTTATGAGATTTTGATACAACTTCTACTAGTATTTGATTAACTTATACATATTCTTTAGTAGCTTGAACTTGATCTGATGATAATACAAGTTTTACATTATCTTGAAGTACTTTGATAACAAATTTTGTTCCAGATTATGAAACAAAAAATACTTATACTATAAGAGTTAGTAGTACAGATAGTTTATCTGGAACAATTGAAAAACAATTTTCAATTACAATTAATGATGTAAATGAAATACCAACTGATATAGCTTTAAATAATTCATCTATAAATGAAAATTTATGAGTTTGAACTATTGTTTGACAATTATCTTCAATAGATGTAGATGCTTGAAGTACTTATACTTATGCTTTGGTTTCTTGAACTTGAAGTGATAATAATGCATTATTTTCAATAAGTTGAAATAACTTAATAGCAAACTTTAGTGCAGATTATGAAACAAAAAATACTTATACAATTAGAGTTAGATCTACAGATAATGGATTATTGTTTACTGAAAAAATATTTATTATTTCAATAAATGATGTAAGTGAATGATGAGGTTCTTCAGGATGATGAAGTAGTTGATGATGATGATGAATGTTACCTGCTTTACAAAAAGATACTTGTCCATCTTGAGATTATTCACCAAGTTATTATGATAAAACTTGTGGTACAAAACCTACTTCTACTGGATCTACAAGTAATTGAACTACTAAATCTTCAACTTCTACTTGAAGTATATCTTCAGTTACAGGATCTCTAGATTTAGCTACAATTGAAAAATTACTTGATAAAAGTTTTAAAGCTATAATTCTTGTAAGTAGTGATTGACAAAAATTAACTCTTCAAAAAACTATTACTTGAAAATATGTTTTAAAAAATCAAGATTGAAAATATATAAATAAAGTGTTTTGAAGTATGTTACAAGCAAAACTTTATGTTTCAAATTTATGAGATAATGAAAGAGAAACAATGCCAGAATTAGATAATCCTTTGATTACTATAGACTTATGATTTACTCCAATTATATATAAGAATAGTAAATGAGAAAGATTTATAGTTCAAAAAACAACAGATTGAAGATATGTACTATATACTGAAAATTGAATGAAATTAAACTGATACTTTACAAAACTTTGGCATATAATTGTGTATTTGAAATATAATTAATAAATAAAAAGATTAAGTTTTTAAAAACTTAATCTTTTTATTTATGTTTAAATTTCTTAAATCTATTTTTCAATCTTTTTACTTCTTTTTCACCTAGTTTTTCTTCTAAAACTAGGTTTAATTGTCATTCTTCATCAAAGAGACTCATATCCATATTTATTCCGTGTTCTTCCTTGTATTTATAGTCTTCATAGTTTCAGTAGCTTACAATTAGTTCTGAGTCTTTAATAATCCAGATATTTGTAGCCGATTTGTTTACAAAGTATCTATCATGACTTATAAAAAGAATAGTTCAATTATAACTTTTTAGTGCAGTTTCTAAAGCTTCACGAGTATCATAATCTAGATGATTTGTAGGTTCATCAAGGATTAATAAATCATACTCTTTTTGTCCAAGAATTGCAAAATTTAGTTTACTTAATTGTCATCATGATAAGTTTCAGGCTTTTTTTTCTAAGTCTTCAAATTCAAAAAGATAGTGTCTAAGTATTCATATAAGTTGCTGCTCTGAATAATTTAATCAGTGTTTTATAAAGTTATCTCTAATGCTTTTGTTTTTATCAATTTCTTCATGCATTTGACTATAGTAACCAATTTTTAGTCATTTAGCTTTTGAAAAATATCAATCCAAAAAATCTATTTGTCCTAAAATACTTTTAATAAAAGTAGATTTTCAGACTCAGTTTTCTCAAACTATTCAGATCTTTTGTCATTTGTATAAGACTAAATCATTTATATAAAAAAGTGGTTCTTTTCTACCAATAAATACTTGTTTAAATGTAAGTATTTTATCTCATATATCATCTGCATTTTGAAATAAAAATTTAGCTTTGGAAGGGATATAAGGTGGTTCAATTCTTTCAATTCTATCTATCATCTTTTCTCTTGATTTTGCCCATCAAGCTCTACTTCAAGCTCTAAACCTATTTACAAGTCATATTTGTTCTTTTATATAATCATCTTGTCTTTCAAAATCTTCTTGTAGTTTTTTTTCTCTTTTTTCTCTTTCTGTTACATAATTACTATAATTTGAATAGTAAAAGTTTATAGCTCTTGCAGGTTGTAACTCAAATGTTTTATCACAAGTTTTATCTAAAAATTCTCTGTCATGAGAAATAATTAGGTATCAACCTTTCCATCTATTTTGTAAATAATTTTCAAGCCATTCAAGAGATTTCATATCTATGAAATTTGTTGGTTCATCTAAAAAAATCATATCAGGCGAAAGCATAAGTACTTTAGCTAAGGCTACTTTTGTTCTTTGTCATCAGCTTATTTCTGTAAGTTTTGATTTAAGTAGGCTTGTTATACCTAGTCCACCGGCAACTAGGTTTATGATACTATTATAATTATATCATCATATATTATTGAATTGTTCTAATTTATTAGAATATTCTTCCATTATATCATGATCTGCATTTTCAAGTAGTCACTCGAGTCTTTTTAAATCGGTTTCCATTTTGTTTATATCTATAAATGCATCTTTTAATTCTTCATAAACAGTTTTGTTTTCATTGTCATTGTAGATTTGAGCAAGATATCATATACTAACTCATCAAATATTTTCTATATTTCAATCAAAATCTTTGATTTCTCAAGTAATTACTTTTAATAGTGTGGTTTTTCATACTCAGTTTCATCAAACAATAGCTATTCTATCATCTTTATTAAGAGTGAATTCTATATCTTTAAGGATTATATTTGAATCTACTTCATATTTATTGATTTTTATTTTTAAGTGTTTCATTTAGAGATTAGAGTTTAGAGATTATAGTTTAGTATATTTTACTTTTGATTATTGTTTTTACAAATTATACTTTGAAAAATGGTAAAAAGGTATAGAATATAAAAAATATTTTTTAATAAACTTTACTATGAATAATATAATAGATGCATTAAACTGGAGATATGCCACAAAAGTTTTTGATAAGACTAAAAAAATTAGTAATGAAGATTTGGAAGAAATAATTGAGGCTTTCAGACTTACTGCTTCCGCTTATTGACTGCAAGCTTGGAAATTATTAATAGTTGAAAATCAAAAAACAAAAGATAGTTTAATAGAAGTTAGTTTGTGACAAAAACAAGTTTCAGATTGTTCAAATTTACTTGTACTTTGCAGGCTAGATAGTATCTGAGTTACAGAAATTGATAAACTTTTAGATAATGTTGTTAAAATGAGATGAATTTCTAGATCTGATTTATTGTGATATGAAAATATGATGAAATGATATATAAATTCACTTGATGAAGTAACTAAATGACATTGGATGGATAAACAAGTTTATATTGTACTTTGAAATCTTTTAACTGTTTTAGCTTTGAAAAAAATTGATTCTTGTCCAATGGAGTGAATTATGAGAGATAAATATGATGAAGTACTTTGATTAAAAGAAAAATGACTTAAAACTGTTTTAGCTTTACCTATATGATACAGAAGTTCTGATGATAAATATGCAAATTTGACAAAAGTCAGATTTGATAGAGATGATGTTGTTGAAATAATTAAATAAATAGAATTTTTTTGCAATTAATCGTTTTTTTTGTAAAATGCTCAAGCTATAAAATGCAAAAACAAATGAATATATTTTAGATTTTAAAAATTATAATAAAGATGCCACCAAAGAAAAATATAAAGATTCCAAATAAAGATATGAAAAAACCAAATAACCTAAAACCAATTGCTATACTTTTTATATTTGCATTGATCTTGGCTAGTATATTACCATATATAAAACAATGACAAACATATGTTGATACTGATATCTCTTTAAATCAACTTGAAAATAAGTTTAATTCAGGGACTTATAGTGAAGTACTTATAGATTGAAATAAAGCAATTGCAACATATACATGAGCTAAGGTGTTTGAAAATTGAGTAGAAAAGATAAAAAGAGATATAGCTATACTTCCTGCAACAGATTCACTTAAAGATTTAGGATTAAAAAATACTGAGATTACTACAAATGTTATTGTAAAAGATAATTCTAGTGATAAATTTTGGGCAGAGATGTTACCAACAATTATAGCTTTTGTATTATTTTTTGTAATTGCTATATTTTTTATATCTAGGATGTGAGGTATGGCTAACAATGCTATGACTTTCGGTAAATCTAGAGCTAGACTTTATGATAAGGATAAAGATAAAATAATGTTTAAAGATGTGGCATGAGCTGAAGAAGAGAAAGAAGAATTACAAGAAGTAATAGAGTTTTTAAAAAATCCTAAGAAATTTAAAGATCTTTGAGCTAAAATCCCAAGGGGGATACTACTTGTTTGACCTCCAGGAACTGGTAAAACTATGCTTGCTCGTGCAGTTGCAGGGGAGAGTGATGTACCATTTCTTAGTATTTCATGAAGTGAGTTTGTTGAGATGTTTGTGTGAGTTTGAGCAAGTAGAGTAAGAGATCTTTTTGCAAATGCAAAAAAAATGGCTCCAGCAATTATCTTTATAGATGAAATAGATGCAATAGGTAAAAAAAGATGACCTGGAACTTGATGAGGTCATGATGAAAGAGAACAAACTCTTAATCAAATACTCACAGAAATGGATGGGTTTGATAATGATACAAATATAATTGTAATGTGAGCAACAAATAGAGCTGATGTACTAGATAAAGCACTACTTAGACCAGGAAGATTTGATAGAAAAATAACTGTTAGACTTCCAAATTTAGCTGATAGAGAACTAATACTAAAAGTTCATACTGAATGAAAAAAAATAGATAAAGATGTAGATTTAAAATATTATGCTTCATCAACTGTTTGATTTAGTTGAGCAGATTTATGAAATCTGATAAATGAAGCAGCAATTATAACAGCTAGATACGATGAGCCTATTATTACAAATAAAAGAGTACAAGAAGCATTTGAAAGACTGGTAATGTGACTTAGAAAAAAATCACTAGTGATGAATGAACAAGAGAGAAAAATAACTGCATACCATGAAATTGGTCATGCACTTGTATGAAAAATGTTACCAAATACAGATCCAGTTCATAAGATAAGTATCACTCCAAGATGATGAGCCTTATGAGTAACATGGTTTATGCCAGAGAGAGATGAAATACTTACTTCAAAAGCAAAATTTCTCGATGAACTTGCAACTCTTTATTGATGAAGGGCAGCTGAGGAAATATTTTTTGGAAAAGAATTTATTACAACTTGAGCATCAAACGATATAGAAAGAGCTACAAATATTGCTCGTGCAATGGTTACTCGTTATGGTATGTATGATGATATATGAAAAGAAAATTTTGCTTGAGAGATGATATCTTGAAATCATTTGTGAGTAGAGGCTGATAGACCTGCATATAGTGATAAAACACAAGAAACAATAGATAAAAGAGTTAAAGAAATACTTGATAGTTCATATAATAAAGCTATAGATTTAATAACAAAAAATAAAGATTTACACATAAAAATAGCTGAAGATTTGCTATCAAAAGAGGAAATAACTAGAGAAGAATTTGATGCTTATTTTGCTTAAAAAATATTAAAAATAAAGTATGATTTATATCATACTTTATTTTTTGAAAAATTATATTTGACAAATAATATATATTATATATGATTTAAAAATCTTAATTTAAAATTAATAAATATTTTATGATAGATTTTTGAGTTGATTTTTCACAAGCAGATACTTCATATTATTCAATTAGACATACTGAAGTATCAAGAGATATAGATAGAGATGAGTTAAAAAAGTTAATTGAGAAACATATCTGATTAGATTATTTTAGTGTTGCAGTTCACTGAAAAATAGTTCATATTTATATTGATAGAGTTTCTAAAGAAATTGTTGTTAGTTGAAAAGAAATAATCATTTGAAAATGATTATTAACAAATTGTAGAAATGGAACTAAAGAGTTAGTAGAAAAAGTATTATAATTAATCATATTTTTTATGAGATTAGATGTAACTCCAAAAATATCAATGGCTAGATCAACTTTATCTGATGTTACTTTACTTTTAGAAAAACAAGGAGAAAACCATACGAAATTTATAAAAGAAGCAACTTCCTTAGTTTGACAAATATCTGCTCAGATTGACTGTCTTATTGCAAATAATAGATTAGTTGAATGAAATCAACATATAGAAGCATCTGCACTTATATGAGAATTAAGTAAAGAAAGAGATAGACTTTTAGATTTATTAAAAATAGAGAAAAATTAATTTTTTCTCTATTTTTGTTTTATCCTTCAACTATTACTTTTTCATTACAAAAAGTTTTGATTCATCTTTCTCATAGTTCTTTTCAGTATCATGTATTTTTAATTCATCAGTATGGTAAAAAAGGATAACTTGTAACTATTTTATTGATTCATATATTTGAAACCTCTACTTTTGATGCTATATAGTTCATTTCTTCATAACTATCTCAAAATATAGAACATCAAAGTCCATATTTAGAATTGTTAGCAAGTTTAATTGCATCTTCTATATCTTTAGCTTTTATAACTGCTGCAACAGGACCAAAAACTTCTTCATCAAAAACTTGCATTCCTGGTATTACATCATAAATTACAGTTGGTTCGTAAAAGTATCATTTTCTATCCATTCTTTTTCATCAACAAGCTATTTTTGCACCTAAACTAATGCTTTGTTTTATCATAATATCTATATCAGCAATTGCCTCTTCTTTCGCAAGTGGTCATATTTTTGTGCTTGGTTCCATTGGATCTCAAACTATTGTATTTTTCATACCTTCAGCAAATCACTTTACAAATTCATCATAAATTGATTCTAAAACTATAAATCTTTTTGAACTATTACATTTTTGTCCACAGTTTGAAAGTCTTCAAGTAAGTGCAAATTTAACTGTTTTTTCTATATCTTTAGTCTCTAGAGCTATAAATGGGTCATTTCAACCTAGTTCTAAAACTGATGGTTTTAGATTTTTTCATGCAAGTTCTCAGATAGTTCTTCAAGCTTTATCTCATCCAGTTATAGTAGTTCAAACTATTTCTTTATGACTAATTATGAATTCAGAAAAGCTTCCTGGAATAAATAAATTTGTATATATTCACTCTGGGAATCCAGCATCAAGAAACAATTTTTCCAAAGCAAGTGCAACTTGTGGTACATTTGAAGCATGTTTTACTAAAACTACATTTCAAGCCATCAAGTTTGGGATTGTACTTCTAAAAACTTGGTTGTATGGATAGTTCCAAGGAGCAACACAGTATAGTACTCACATTGGTTCATATATAATCTTTCATTTAATTCAACCTTCCTCAAATTTTTTACTTTCAAGCATTTTTGATGCATTTTCGACAAAATAAAGTATATTTTGCATAGATTTTGATACATCACCAAGTGCATCAGTGTAAAGCATTCACATTTCAATTGTGTTTAGTTTAGCAAGTTCTTCTTTTCTTTCACTCATTAAATTAACAAGTTTTTTTAGATATTCTCACCTTTCTTCAAAACTTAAACTTTTCCAAATTTTATATCCAATAGATGCTTTTTTAATTTTTTGTTCTAACTCTTCTTTTGTTATGTAAGGAACTTCAAAAAGTAGTTCTTCAGTTGTTGGATTAATTGTTTTTGCTGACATAAGTTATACAAAGTTAAAAATTATTATTTAATCGTTTCCTCAATTATTTTCAAAAATTTGTTTGGATCTAGACTTGCTGAACCGATAAGAAATCAATTTACATTGTTTTTCTTTATTAGTTCGTTTGCATTTGTATCATTTACACTTCAACCGTAGATTATTCTTGACTGCTTATTTCAAAGTAATTCTCTTAAGAAATTGTGAATTTCCTGTACATCATCCGGAGTAGCAGATTTACCTGTTCATATAGCCCAAACTGGCTCATAAGCAATATCAACTAGACTTGCATCAACTCATTCAAGTCACTCTACTAATTGTATTTTTAATACTTCTTTTGTAAGTCAAAGTTCCTTTTGTCTTAGATTTTCTCAAATACAAAGTATAGGCCTTATACCATGTTCTATAGCTTTTTTTACTTTTTTATTTACACTTTCATTTGTTTCTCAAAAAAACTGTCTTCTTTCACTATGTCCTAAGATAACATAACTACATCACAAATCTTCAAGCATTGTAGGAGAAGTTTCTCATGTATAAGCTCAACTTTCTTCAAAATACATATTTTGTGCTCATAAATGTACACAACTATCTTTTAGTATTTCAGAGGCTATTCCAAGTCATGCAGTAACAGGTGCTACCATCAAATCTATATTTACAAAACATGCATAAGTATCTTTAAAAACATTTAAATACTCTTTTAGTTCGCTTGTATTTTTATTCATTTTAAAGTTCGCTCAGATCAGTAGTTTCATATTTTAATATTAAAATGATAATAATTCTCATTATATAAATATTTTATAGCTTTGCAAAAAATAATTAGATTTTTTTATTTTTTCAGTTAAATTATATGTAAATTATTTTTTATAAAAGTTTTTATGCATGAATTGGTAAATTTTGTAGTAAATTTGGTTTGAAGTATGTGATATATATGAATTTATTTAATGATGACAATTGAATCTAGTTTCATTCCATTTCCATCAGAAGTAGCTATGATACCTGCTTGATATCTTGCAAGTACATGACAAATGAACTTTTTAGTGGCTTTTTTAGCTTGAACTTTAGGAGCATTAACAGGAGCTATTATTAATTATATGTTATGAATGAAGCTTGGTTGACCAATTGTAAAAACTTTGATTCATAGATATTGAAAATATATATTTTTAAAAGAAGATCATTATTTACAAGCAGAGGTTTATTTTCAAAAACATGGTTCTATAACAACTTTACTAGGTAGATTTATCCCTGCTATTAGACAACTTATTAGTATTCCTGCATGAATCTTTAAGATGAATTTTGCAAAATTTTTGTTCTATACAGGAATTTGAGCTTGAATTTGGAATTTGATTTTGATGACAATTTGATATATAGCAGGAGAAAATAAAGAGTTGATAGAAGAATATTCAAAAGAAATATTGACATTAATTATTATTGTAGTTATAATAATTTGAATAATTTATTATATACTTAATAAGAAAAAATGAATAATTGTGAAGTAAGCTCAGAAATAAAATATTCAAGTAAAGTTATTATAATAGATAGAGTAGGTAATATTTATTTAGAGTATAATAAAAGATTGTGATGAGTACTATCTTTTTTCTGATGATGAAGAGAAAAAAACGAAACTCAAGAAATGACTGCAATTAGAGAATTGAAAGAAGAATTATGAATTTCAATATGAATGTGAAAATTGAAATTCATAGAGGTTGATTGACCAAAATACTTTAATACATGAACTTATGTAGCATTTATATATGTTGTTTTTGTATCTGATATTGAAGTTGAATCAATAATGTGAGTCAATAATGTTATGAAATTTGATTATGAAACACTGTCATGACAAGATGCATTAGCATTTGCTATTGAAAGGGGAGATTTTTTATCGAAGATTAATAAAGCTTTAAATTTAAGAAAAAATTAATGAATTTAAATGAATTAATAAATAAAAAAATAGCAATTTTGTGATTTGGAAGAGAAGGGAAGTCTACTCTTTCTTTTTTGCAAAAAATTTGATGTAAGGATATAACTATTTTGGATAAGTATCCAGTAGATTGTAAATGTGAAAAAGTAAGATCAATCACTTGAGATAATTACCTAGATAATCTTGATCAATATGACTACATAATTAAATCTCCTTGAATTAGTCCTTATGTAAATTGATTAATCAAATATAGAGATAAATTAATTACTCAAACTGAAATATTTTTTAGAAATTATTCTTGAAAGGTTATTTGAGTAACTTGAACTAAAGGTAAATCAACTACAGCAACTTTGATATATGAAGTTCTAAAAGATATATGATATGATGTTAAACTTGTTTGAAATATTTGAAAACCAGTTTTAGATGAAATTGATATTTTTTCTACAAAAACTTATGATTTTGTAGTTTTTGAGATGTCTTCGTATATGTTAGATAGTTTTTCACCAAACCTTTTTGCATGAATTTTGATTAATCTTTACAAAGAACATCTTGATTGGCATGACGGTTTTGAAAACTATAAAGATGCTAAATTAAATATTCTAAAAAATGCGAAATATAAGTTTATAAATAATGATTTAAAAGATTTAGTAACAGGTACTGGGATTTATTTTTTTTGAAAAAACTGAAATTATATATACAAAAATTGAAGTTTTTTTATTGATTGAATAGAAGTTTTAAAAAACACTGATTCAAAATTGGTTTGAGAACATTTTTTGATAAACACTGCATCGATTTTATGACTAATTGATTTGTTTTGAAAAATAGATTGAAAAAACTATATAAAAAATCTACAAAATGTACTAAGAAACTTTTCACCACTTCCTCATCGTTTGCAAAATATATGAACATTTAATTGAATTACATTCATTGATGATGCAATTTCAACAACTCCTGAAAGTACAATTGAAGCAATAAAAACATATATAAATGATGTAGAAACTATTTTTTTATGATGAACTGATAGATGATATGATTTTGAAAATTTAGTTGAAATTATTAAAAATACTTGAATTAAAAATATTGTTTTATTTCCTGACACATGAAATAAAATTAAATTATTACTTAATAATTCATTTAATATACTTGAAACAAAATCTATGAAAGATGCAGTGGAATTTGCGTATAAATATACTTCAAATTGAAAAGTTTGTTTACTTTCAACTGCCTCACCTAGTTACAGTAATTGGAAAAATTATGAAGAAAAGTGAGATGAATTTAAAAAATATATAGAAGAGTCGAAATAAAAAAGTGCAATTGCACTTTTTTATTTATTAATTTCTTTTCTTTTCTTGATTGACCAGTATAAAAACCAAATTATAAATGAACCAAATACAATGAAGAAACCAAGATAATGTAGTATAGCTAGTATTAATCATCAAAAGAAAAGTCAAAACACATTTGCTAAGTTTTGAAGTATTTTCATAGGGGCAGCAGACGCATTTGCATCAATTTCTTTCAAGTTATTGAAGTTTGCATAAGACTTGTTGTACTGATCTAGAAAAACTGCTTGTGATAAACTCATACATGATGCATATCATATACTATTTATAACGGCAAATACCATAATTATTAGTACACTGGAATTTGAGAAAATTCACATTAAGAAAAGAGATATTCAAGATAATAAAAGTCAAATATTTGCAATTGTATATGCTCAATGTTTTTCTGCTAATTTTGAAAAAAATCATTGAAGTCAAAAAGCAGGAATTGCTATAATTCAAAGTAAAAGATAACTCCATCATCATTTTCAAAAGATTTTTATATCATTTAAAAAGTCAATTAAAAAGGTTGAAGCAAAAGTGTCCCGGAATCAAAATGTAAGTACCATAATTATACTCCAATATATTAGTAGTGATGATTGAGGTGCTTTGATAACATTATAAGTATTTATAAATGTTGTTTTAGTTTCACTTATTAGTAGTTTAAAAGTTAATCAACTTTTTTTAACCTGAGGTTTTATAAAGATATATTTTGTAGATTGAATTAGATTTTTTAATTCAATAGTATTTACAGATTTTACTATTTTATTTTTTAAATCATTTTTAATTCATTCTATGTTTTCCTTTTCAAAGAATACTTTAAATTTATATATATCTTTTAAATTTATAGTTTTCTCTCAATTATCAAAGAATTTAGAAGTAAAAAGTAGTATCAGAACTATAATTAAAATAATTGAAAAAATAATTAATTTTGGAGAAAATGTCAAAATAATTCATGATAAAATAAGTCAAAATAATCCTCAAATTCACATTGCTATGTTATTTTTTGCTATTATATTTGCATACTGACTTGGATTTCAATTATTTAATATATATGAAATAGTTGTTATGTCTTGTAACTCTCTAGTTATTCAATAACAAATAGATGCTATAAGTAATAGTATTATATTTAATCAGTTTCATAAGAAAAAATTAAGTGCAGTTCAGACTATTCATGTATTTGAAGTCAACGAAGTTGTTAAAAAATCAGTAACTTGAAATATGAAATTTGCAAATATTATAATTGCAATTAATTGAGTAATAAAAGATATGATATATAAAGTTTTTGATTTATAATAATTTTGAATTACTCAAATAGGTATATCAAGTAAAAAAGCAAATAAATTTCAGATAGCAAGAAATATTCATACTAATGCAACAGATTGTAATTGAAGAGTAAAGAAAAATACAACAGTAAAGTGAAAAAGCATCCACATAAAATGAATTGCAATTACTGAAAAAAATAGATTTTTAGCTTTTATTGGATCGAGTTCTCTATCAACTGAAATTATTGCTTTTTCTGACATTTATTGGGATTATAAATTATAAATTTAAAATGTTAAATTAATTTAAATCATTAAATTATATTTTTAACATATTATATTTCTTTAATTTTATCATTTTTTCTAAAATAAATCAAAATTTGAATTTATTTTTTTATTTATATAATGGCACAAATTACTTTTTTATTTATAATTAATGAAATTTTATTTTAGTGCAATAAATCTGGGGTGTACAAAAAACTTAGTTGACTTAGAATATGTTGTTTGACAGATACTTTCGTCACAAAGCTGAAATGATATAAGATTTTTTGAAGAACCTGAGGCAAAACAAGTAGAATACATAGTAATTAATACTTGTTGATTTTTATCTAGTTCTAGAGATGAGGCAGAAAATACAATTAGATACTATGATGATTTATGAAAAAAGATTATTTTGATGTGATGTTATATTCCAGTTAGAGATGATGACTTTTTAAATAGTTTAAAAAATCTTTACAAAATAATTCCTCAAAAAGAAAGCGAACACATAAATAGTGAGATTTTTGGATGAGATAAAAAAGTTGATTTGGTTTCAAAAGTGCAAAATTTCAAAGAATGAAGACTAAAAGACTATTTAAAAAATCTAGATAGGTTAGAATCAGATAAAAAAGCATTTATTTGGAGTGGGAAATCTACTAGAATGCCTTTTAATTCGCCTTATTGACATGAATTTGTAAAGATATCAGAATGATGTGATAATAGATGTAGTTTTTGTATTATTCCAAAAATCAGATGAGACCAAAAATCTAGACCAATTGAAGATATACTTGACGAGATAAAAAATCTAGTAAATATGTGAATAAAAGAAATAGAAATAATTTCACAAGACACAACTAGATATGGATCTGATTTATATGGAGAAGTTAGATTTTTTGAACTTTTAGAAGAGATAGAAAAACTTGATTTAGATTTCAGATACAGGATATTTTACCTATACCCAGATATTTTAACTTTTTCACATTTAGAAAAGTTAAAATCTTTTAAAAAGTTTATTCCATATTTTGATCTACCATTTCAGCATATAAGTCCAAAAATACTTAAAAGAATGTGAAGATTTTACGATGATAATCATATATTTAAGTTACTTGACTTTATAAAAAGTGAATTTAATGATTTATTTCTACATACAAATTTTATAGTTTGATTTCCTTGAGAAGATGAAGATGACTTTAATGAGTTAGTAAATTTTGCAAAGAAATATGAATTTGATAGTGTTTCTATGTTTGGTTATCATGATGAACAATTAGCTTCAAGTAGTAAATTGGATCAAAAGGTAGATGATAGTGAAATTATAAAAAGGGTTGAAATTTTGTCAGAAATATTAAATGAAATCTATAATAAAAAAGAAAACTTTAGAATTTGAAAAGAATTTACTTGATATATTTATGATTTTGATGATGAAAAAGCTTATATAAGATGGGAATATAAAGCCCCAGAGTTAGATGAATTAGATACAGTACCATTAAAAAATATAATTAATTGAAATATAGAAATCTGAGAAAAAGTAATATATAGATTATAAAATTCTTAAAAAACTTTACTTTTTGAGTAAAAAGATTATAAATTAAGGCAATTATTTTAGTTAGTAATTGTCTTTTTTTATGAGAAAAATTTATTTTAGATTGTTTGTAATATTCATATTATCTTTATTTGCTTTTGTATATACTTTTCCATGGTTAAGTTATGCTATACAAATGCCATTTTCTTGAAAAGAATATAAGTTATGACTTGATTTACAATGATGAATTGAACTTGATTATAAGGTTGATTTAGATGAGGTTAAAAAAGATCCTGATTTTGATAAGACAAAAGAAAAATCAATTATTGAATGATTAAAATCAATTATAGATAAAAGAGTTGAAGCATTGAAAATAAATGATTCAATAATTACATCAGCAAATTATGGTTGAGAGCAACATATAATTGTTCAAATTCCTTTAAAATGAAATAGTGATTTTGAAAATCAGGAAAATATTAATAAAGCTAAAGAAACAATTTGAAAAGTTGTAAAAATAGAATTTAAAGAAAAAAGAACTACAATTACAGATGCTGATAAAAAGGAAAGAAAAGATATAGCAAGAAAAGCAATTGCAGAGCTTTTAGATACAAAAACATGATTTAGTCCTATTGCAGATAAGTATAAATTGACTTATGAAAATGTAGATACTTGAACATTTTCATGAACTATTGAGGAGTTATCAGAGTATTTTTCACTTAATTATAATGATTTATCAATTTGAGTTCAATGAGATATAATTTCATGAACTTGAAAGACTATTTTTATGTTTGATAATTGATCTTTACAAGAAAATAAATGATCAGAGTGATATTATGTACTTGATTATTTATGAGAAAATAAGACAAATTCATGAAGTATACATGCTTTTAATTACATATTTTTAACTAAAAGTCCAAGTGAATGGATGTCAGCAAAAGATAAAGAATGAAGGATTTTAAATGATAAATATTTTGTTAAATCATCAGTTCAATATAATGAAGCTTTTCAGCCTATGGTAGAGCTAACCTTTAACGATGAATGAGCAAAAATTTTCTGAGAGTTAACAACTAGATTATCATGAGAGCAAATAGCAATATTTGTATGATGACATATGTTAACAGCTCCTAGAGTAAATGAACCTATACTATCAGGTAAGGCAGTCATTACTTGAAATTATACAAATGATGAAGCTGTAAAATTATCTCAAGATATAAATACATGAGTAGTCCCAGCTCCAATTTATCTAACATCAGAAAGAACTATTGATTCTAGACTTTGATTGAATTCGTTAGATAAACTTGTTGTAGCATGAATTATTGGATTTTTGTTTATAATGTGATTTCTAATATTTATTTATAGACTTAGTGGTTTGATGGCTTCTATAGCATTGGCAATTTATGTTATATTGTTATTGGCTATAGTTAAAGCATTTTGAGTAGTACTTACATTGGCTTCAATAGCTTGACTTATACTTTCAGTTGGTATGGCAATAGATGCCAATATACTTATATTTGAAAGAATTAAAGATGAACTTAGAAATTGAAAAAAATTAGATGATGCTCTTAAATCATGATTTAAAACATCTTTTACAGCTATATGGGATAGTAATCTAACTTGATTACTTGTTGCAAGTATCCTTTTTATTTTTGGTATAAATTTGATTAAATGATTTTGACTTATGTTATGACTTTGAATAATAATGAGTTTATTTACTGTTCTTTATATAAGTAAATTATTTATTGTTGCTTTATCAAAAGCAAAAGTTTCTAATAATATGTTTATAGGGAATGTGAAATAATTTTTAATTTTATTAAAAATGATAATTAAATATATATCTTCTATATGAGAAATAAAGGAAATTGATTTATTTGATTTATTTAAAAAGTCTGAAAAGACTATATTGTATTTTTATCCTAAGGATAATACTCCATGATGCAGTTTAGAAGCAAAAGATTTTACTTGTAGAAAAGATGAGTTTAAAAAATTATGAATTCAAATAATTTGAGTTTCAAAGGATAGTATAGAAAGTCACAATAAATTTATAGATAATCTATCACTTTGAATTGATTTGGTTTCTGATCCAGATCTTGTTTTGCATAAAAAATTTTGAGTTTATTGAGAAAAAAATAATTATTGAAAAATAGTTATGTGAGTTATAAGGAGTACATTTTTGATTGATTTGAATTGAAATATAATAAAAGAATGGAGAAATGTAAAAGTAACATGACATGTAGATAAAATATTAAAAGAATTACAAAAATAGAGTTTACTTTTCAATAAACTCTATTTTTGTCAAAAGATTTTTACAAAAAATCTTTTTTTTGACTGTAAAAATATATAATTGAATTAATATTATATAATAAATATATTTATGACAAAAATAAAAAAGGATTTTTCATTAATACTATGAGTTTTAGTTGTATGAATTATTATGATTGTTTTGGTTTGATTGATAAATTCACGAGATAAGTCAACTGTTAATTTTCCAAAAACACCTCCAAAGGATATCAATTTTCCTGCAGCAAATATTGATGATTTAGATATTTGAGATTCATCAACATGATTATTAGATGAAACAGATTGATTAAATACGAAAGTTAAAGATGAAAATAAAATTAATCAAGAAAAAGAAAATCAAATTCAAAAAGATATAATAGATGCAATTAATCTAGCTTGAAAAATTGGAGTTCCTGATTGATGTGATTCAATAACAGATTTAGTAGAAAAGGAAAAATGTCTTAATAATTCAAATGCATCAAAAGCTAGTTTGGAAAATAATCTAGATTATTGTAAAAAAATCACAGATATAGAATGGAAAAATAGATGTTCAGATAATTATTATAATGAAAATGCATATAAAAATAATGATTATTCTGTTTGTAAAAAGATTTTAAATGAAGATATCAAAAATAATTGTTTATCATCAATTATTTTGTGACAAATAGATTCTAGTGATTTTAAATGATCTAAAGAAATATGTAATCAATTAAAATGAGATAATAAAACATATTGTGAAAATAAGTTAAATTCAAAAAATGATGTGGAAATATTGTGAGATGCAGTTGATTCTTTAAATTTAAATCTATGCTGAAAAGTAATTGGGCAAGAATTAAAAGCAAAATGTATGGATGTTATAAATTTTAAAATAGCTATTAATAATAAAGATATTTCAAAATGTGAACTAATAGTTGAAGAAAATTTAAATAGTCAATGTATATTAACTTTAACACAAATAAAAAAATAATATGAAAAAACTATTAGTAATATGTTCTTTTCTACTAGTTTTAGTAGTAAATAGTGTAGATGCTGCAAATATAAGATCTATTTGATCAGTTCCAGCTGATACTACTTGAGCTTGATATGGATGAAAACTAGTTTTCCCATCAACATGAAGTTGAGTTTTTGTAAATAATGATAATTATTTATTAAATCCAAATTCAAATTTGCAAATATCATGAAGTTTTTGGTTATCAAATCTTTCAACTGTAGCAGATCCAAGTTTATGATGGGTAACTTTTGATATATGAACAGTACCATGAGCTTCAAACGTAGTTTTAATTAATAATTTAAATAATACTTTTACTTTTTCATGATATGCTTGGTCAAAATGAGCTGGATGGATATATTTTTCTCCTGCTTTATTAAAAGATACATCAAATAATGATATTGCAAATTCAAAAGTTATTTACAATAAAACAACATGATTAGTTTCTTGATGTGCATGGAGTCAAAATTTGGGATGGTTATGTTTTGATTGAATAACATTGGATATGACACCACCTGATTTGACTAATATTCTTAAGCCTACAGCAGCTAATAGTTCAAAAACTTTTACTTTACTTGAAAGTGCAACAATTGAAATTGATAATTGGACCTCAGTATGAGTATCAACATATTCATGAACTTATTTTACACACGATATAAGAAAAGCTAAATTCTATCATATAAAAGTTACTGATACATCTTGAAATTTTTCTACTTGATTAATTCAAGTTGTGGCAAATATACCTTCAAAAACACTTAATTCAAATAATATTTGAGAATGAGCTAGCCTATATAACTCAACTGTATTAGATAATGTTAAAGCAGATTGATATGATAAACACAGTATAAATATAAAACTTAGAGATACTTATTGAAATCTTGTCATTCCAGTAGATTGAGTAAAAGAAGTTTTTGTAACTTTATGATTTGATAATAGTATTGATTTGAATCAGTTTTCTAATAGTGATTTATGAGATGCAGTAAAATTTGAAATAGAAGACTTTTTTTTCAATCCATGAAGATACATAGAAACTTCAAATTTGATGCCAAAAAACGATTGAAACTATAAATTAGATTTTTCTTCATATGCCCCATCAAAATCTTGATATACTTATACTCAATCAAACAATGATATAAAAGTTAATAAATTGATTATAAATGTAACCGCATTATGATGAAATACTTGAGTTTGAGAATGAAGTTTTGATGAAAAAGATAATTATCCAAATGTATTTGCTTTTATTCCGGCTGTTTCTGTAACATGAATACTTAACTCAAATAGTTGGAACATAACTAGAGATAATGAAACAAGTTTTACCTGAGTAGTAAATGTAATAAAAACTTCAGGTTCATCTAATATAAATAATATACAAATAACTCATATACTTGATGTAATGAGTGGTAGTACTTATAAAAATGATTTATTAAGTTTCCAAGATTTAGTATGAACTACAGGGGCATCTGTATGTGTATGAAATAATACTTCAACAGGATATTATCAATCAAATATATCTTGTAATAAATATTCACCAAATAAATCATCAAATATAATAAGAAATCATTGAGATAAAAATTCATCAACTACTATATATGATATATTTAGAGCTACACCAAGAATAGTTGCAAGTGGATTATCAAAAATGGATACTAGATATAGTTCTGAAGTATCTTATACAATTGATTGAAAAAATGTTAAATATCCTTCATTTTTTAGTACATATTGATCAAATATAATAAACAATGAAGTAAAAATTACTTGAATTGTAAATAAAAATAATAATAACTTTTCAGTTGTTTCTGATTCAAGTATAAATTATATCTGAAAT
>DYHI01000013.1 GCA_020724225.1 Candidatus Altimarinus sp.
GCCGTAGTAATTTTATGAAAATTTACTACACAACCTGATAGGTTTGTACATATTAGTTATTCACTATTAGTTATTAATTTTTTAAGTTTCTCACTTCCCTCTTTTTCAATCAATTCAAAAACATCTAGTACTTCTTGAAGAGATTTTTTTAAATTCACTAAATCTCTAGGTCAACTTCTATTTAGTGCTAATCTATTTAAAATAGTATCTATATCAGAAACATATTTCAGGTGATTTTGAACTTTATCAAGTAAAACTGGTAATTTCAAAAACTCATCTATCATCTCAAGCCTTGCATCAATTTCTTTTTTATTTTGCAAAGGTTTCAAAATAGAATCTCTTAAAAATCTTGTTCACATTGCTGTTTTTGTATCATCAAGGATTCAAAAAAGTGTTCAAACTTTGTGAGATTTTGTTGCAAAATTGTAAATCAAATCTAGATTTCTAATTGTTGACTCATCTAAATCAAGGTATCAAGAATAAGTCTCGTATGAAATAGATTGTAAAAAATTAAGGTTTGATTTTTGATTAAGTTCAAGATATTCTAAAAGTAAAGAACTTGATTTGATAGCCATATTTTTTCATTCCAATCAAAATCAAGATAGGCTTTTAACTCAAAAATGATTTATTAATTTTTCTCTATAATCTGAAACTAAATCAAAATAATAAATATTTAAACTGTACTTTTTTGATAATAAATCTTTAATAGAATCATCACTAAATAATTTCTTTTCTAAAATAACTTCTTTTGGTGAAATCTTATAAATTTGAAGAGAGAGATTTTGAAAAGTATCAAATTCTGAAGTTGTCCATTTATTTGTAGATAAATCTAATATACTCAAACCATACCTAGAATCGTCATAAACAATAGAAATCATATAATTTGATATATTTTCTTTAGAGTATTCTTCTCATTCTAGATATAGTGTTGCAGGAGTGATAACTCTTTGTACTTCTCTTTCAACTATTCACTTAAGTTTAGGATCTGAAATTTGTTCTGCTATTGCTACTTTATATCAAGCTTCAATAAGCTTAGGAAGATATTTTTCTTTTGCATGATATGGAATTCAAGCTAATGCTTCAGGATTTTTTGCATTTTTATTTCTACTTGTTATCGCAATTCAAAGAACATTATGTGCTATCATGGCATCTTCTCAAAACATCTCGTAAAAATCTCACATCCTAAAAAAAAGTATAGCATCAGAATACTTTGTTTTAAGTTCTTTATACTGTCTCATTGCTGGAGTTAGATTTTCTTGTTCTGACATATATTATATCCTTTCCTTATTAAAATAATTCATTAATTTAGATGATCTAGAAAATCTTGATTTAAAGAAACTTTCTTTATTATCTACATATCTAGAAATATTTAATACTATAGCTAATCACATAATACAAGTAAGTAAGCTTGATCAACCATAACTTATAAATGGCAAAGTTATTCAAGTAAGTGGTACAATATTTAAATTTACTCAAATATTTATAAATGCTTGCATCAAAAACCGCGAAGACATACCAAGTGCAACATACCTAGCAAACAAATCAGTAGATCTAAGTGCTATATAAATCCCTCTATATCATATAAAAATATATATAGAAACAAGTATAAATGCTCAGAAAAATCAAAGTTCTTCAACTATTACAGAAAAAATAAAATCTCATTGTACTTCAGGTAAATAACCAAATTTTTGAATAGATTGTCAAAATCAAAGTCATCAAAATCATCAACTTCAAATTGCAATTATTGCTTGTTCTGTTTGATAATTTATAGATTTATTTTCGATAGAAGTTTTTTCATCACTTAGGAAATTATCAATTCTTTGAGAAATATATCAAAAACTATTTAAATTTTTTCAAGTTGATTTATCATAATCTCATATAGAATAAACTGTGAAAATAAGTAAAAATCAAGCTAATATGAGTCATAAAATATACTTCATATTTGCTCATGCAACAAAAAACATAATTGTAGCAACGGGGGCTAAAAGCATAACTGTTCAAAAATCAGGTTGCATAGCTACAAGAAAGATTACTCATGATAAAATAAATAAAAATGGTAGAAATCAATCATTAAAAGTATGTAGTAAATGTTTATTTTTCTTGAAAAAATATGCTAAATATATAATAAATCAAAATTTCAAAAACTCTGTTGGCTGGATTGTAAAAGGAATTCATGGTATAGATATCCATCATCTTGCTCATTTCAATGTAATTCACATAAGCAAAACTATTAGCAACAAAGATAAACTTCAATAAAATATATATCTTGCATGTTTTTCAAAAAATGTATATGGAACTTTTACCAAAATTCATAGTAAAACTAAAGAAACAATAACATGTATAATATTTCTAATAACATAAAAATAATTATAAGGAGCTTCAATTAATCACAATTTAACCATATTATTTGTAACCTTAAATGATGGATAAACAGAAACTGAGCTAATCATAATCATTCAAAAAATAACTAGGAGAATAACAGCAAAAAATAATTTATAATCAACAGGTTTAGACATAAAAAATTAATAGTTAGAAATTAATAATTAATAATTTTAGATAAATTCCTAATTACTAATTAATTTATTTAAAACAGTTTGAATTCACGGATTTAATGTAATTATTAATCCCTTTAAAAAAATTAAAATTATAATTATTACAATAGGTGTAAAATCTAGAGGTCAAAATGAAGTTGGAATATATTTTTTTACAAAAGCATAAATAGGATCAATTATATCAGCAATAAATTTAGGTCTAAGATTTAATCACATAAGTGATATCCATGATAAAATAACATCAATAAAAATTATATAAAACAAAATTTCACAAAATATAATTATTGCAATTAATAAAGTTTCTAGCATAGAAAAAATAATTAAATAATAATACTATCCCTTTTCTCATAAGCATCTTTTGCTGCTTGTTCTTGTCATTTTTTCTTACTTGAACCTGATCAAGTTCATATAAGCTTATCTCATATATAAATTCAAACCTTGAAATTTTTATCATGATCTGGTCATTCTTCAAGTAAAACTTCATATGTAGGAGTTATATCAAACTCAGCTTGTGCATATTCTTGTATAAGTGATTTAAAATCTTTAAAATAATTATTTTCCAATATCTCCTTTAAAGTTGGATATATAAATTTATTTATAAAATTTTTAGCATTTTCAATTCATAAATCTATATAAATCGCTCAAATAAAAGCTTCTAAGGTATTAGCTAAAAGGTAATCACTATCTCTTCATCATCAAAGTTCTTCTCATTTTCAAAGTAACAAAAACTCACTAAATCAAAGATCTCTTGAAACTTTTGCTAGATTTCTTCATCTAACTAAAGCACTTCTTATATCTGTTAGTTCTCATTCAGTTTTATCTATAAAATCATTATACAAATTATCTGTAATTACAAGTTCCAATACAGAATCTCATAAAAACTCTAACCTTTCGTTATGTTCTGGAGCAAAATCAGGCCTTTCATTTACGATTGATCTATGTATAAATGAATGGATATAATACGAAATCATATTAAAATTTATCTCTAATTTTTTTAATAATGATGTAACTTTTTCTATAACATCAGGATGTTCTATAGCTTTTTTTACGATTACCATATATTTCTAATTGCAAATTAATAAAAACAATTAATAATCAAGTAGAAATAGAATAATTTATTATTCAAAATTTACTTAACAATTAATTTATCTATTTTTACTTTTTTTTTGATAAAAATCAATAAAAAAAGATAGTTTTATCTATCTTTTAAAAATTGAAAATGTATTTAATGTTTTAAAATCTTTTAACTCAATAACAAGGTTATCATAATCCTTTAAAATATTATTCAAAATTCAATTAATTACTCTTTTTATTCACTCATCTCAATATGTTTTTGAAATTTCTATAGCTTCATTAATGGATACCAGCGCAGGGATTTCTTCTTCTAAATAAAACATCTCTGCACAAGCTATAAAAATAGGTAAAATATATAATATACTCATACCTTTTACATCAAACTTTGGTGCATATCTTTTTATCAAATCTAAAAAAACTCACTCTTTCTCAAAAATTATATTTTGCATTTTATCATAATAATCATTATCCATAGTCAGGTTTCCATCATCAAAATAGAAAGATTTTAAAAACTCACTATCTTTAACATCACTATATCACAAAGCAAATAACTTTTGAAACAAAAGCCTTCTTGTAAGTTTCCTAGATTGTTTAGACATATTTTAAATTTAATGAACGAAAAATAAATAAAAATAAAGTAGAAAATTATTTAATTCTATAACTTTCTACTTTTAAATTACAAAAAAATTATATTCTAGTTACTTTTTTTACTTTTGATTTCACAGAAAAAACTTGTCTTCCGTTATACATCCCGTCAGCATCAGCAAAGTGAGCTAAACCGTTTCCATCCTTATTTAAAGCTACTCTATTTTTTAATTTCAATGCAGTTCTTTTAATCCAAGCACTAACTCTTGTTCTAGATCTAGTTTTTGATATTTTTTGTTGTGGTGCGAATGTCATATATAAATAATTAACAATTAACAAATTACAAATTAACAAATGATTACTTTTGTTATTTCGCAGAGAATTTTATAAAAAAACTTTTAAAAAGCAAATTTTATTTTAAAAAAATGTAATATTTTCTTGACATTTTACTATTATATATGATAAGATATAAATATAAGTTTTTAAAATACATAGAACTATGAAAAAAATACTAAAATCTCTTGTTGCATTAATATGATTAATCTGCTATTTACAATGATATGCAGAAAATTTAGAAATAAATTTATCATCAAATACAAATATATCATGATTAACAAATATAAATGATTATGATAATAATTCTGAAATAAATCAAAGTGAAAATTCCGAAAATAATATAAAATTGGAAGATGAATTAAAAAAAGATTGAATAACATTGAATTCAGCTAATGATAAAAATACAAATATAGTTGATTTAGCAAATGATTTAAAAAATAAAGAAATAAATAAATTATTTTGAAAGACTGAGGAAGAAAAAAATATTAATACAATTGAAAATGTACTTGCTAGCTTAGAAATAAAAAAAGATTTAGCAAGTAATCAATTAGAAGAAATTGAAAATAGTCTAAAACTATTACAAAAAAATATTGAAGATAATAATAAAACAATTACTTCTTTAAGGGAATCAAAAAATATAACAGAGGTTAAAAATGAACTACAAAAATTAGAAGAGATAAATGAAGAATTAAAAAAAGATCTAGAAAGAAAAGAAAATTTGATATTTGACTTAAATAGTGATTTAAAAAAATATGTTTCAAGTGAAGAAAAATATCAATTACTTATGTCAGATTACATTGAGGCAAAAAAAGAAAGAGATACAAAAATTTGAAACGAAAAAATTAAAAAACTTTACTACTTATTATCATTTTTATCGATTTTTTTAATTATATATGTAATTAAAAATATACTTATAAAAAATGAAAAATTTATAAAAAGTCGTCCAAATTTCTGAGAATACTTTGATTTATTGTATTGAATTTCATTAGTTATATTTCTTGTTATTTATGTATTTTATTTATTTCCTGAATTATATGCTTTAGTTATATTGATATCTTCGGCTTTAATCCTTATAAATGCACAAGTCATATCATCATTTGTTGCTAGTTTGATATTATTTAGACATTTCAAAATTTGAGATATCATAAAAATTTGAACAGAAAAATGAAAAATAATAAAAATGAATCCTCTAAGCACAATTGTTAGAAAAATAAATGAGTATTGAGTTATAGAAAATGAAGAAGTAAATATACCAAATATAGATTTATTGAAAGAGAAAGTTACACTAGCAAAAAATTCTCAAAATAAAGAAAATGTATTCAATATTATTTTATCCCTTAATTGAAAAAAAGATATATTTGAAATAGTTGATAATATAAGAGAAAATATATTTTCAAAAATGCTAGATAAAAAATTAACAACTCTTAATCCTGATAATAATGATACATTTAAAACAAAATATGAACATATAGATCAAGATAAAATCAAAATCACTTTTTATTGGATATGAAATAGTGAATTAAATAGGAAAATAGAAAAAAGAATAATACAATATATAAAAAATTATATTTACTTTGATGAGTGAGAAAAAAATAAAACAAAAAAACAAACTTCAACTAAAAAAACAAGTGATTGAAATGTACAAAAAATTGCAATAATTCAAGAACAAATGACAACTTAAAAACCAAAAGAAAATCTTTTGGTTTTTTTTAAAAATAAATATAATTAAGTCACTTATATAATAATTTTATAATTATGAAATTACTTAATGAATTCAAATCTTTTGCTATGAAAGGAAATGTAATTGATTTAGCTGTATGAGTTGTAATTGGTACAGCTTTTGGAAAAATTGTTTCATCTCTAGTTGCTGACATAATAACACCTACACTTTGAGTACTAGTTTGATGAGTTGATTTTACAAAATGGTGATATAGTACTACTACCCTAGCATGATGAGAAGTAATGATTGCTTATGGAAAATTTTTGCAAACAATGTTTGATTTCATAATCATTGCTTTCTCTATATTTATAGTTATAAAGATTTTAAATAAAGCTCAAGAAAAAGTAATTAAAAAAGCCGAAAAAGATGATAAAAAAGAGGTTGTTAAAAAATCAGATGATTTAATTGTTTTAGAAGAAATTAGAGATTTACTTAAATCAACAAAAGGTTCGTCAAAAAAAGAAGTTATAGAAAAAAATATAACAGAAGTAATAGTAGAAAAAGCTACTCCTAAAAAGTCAATTCAAAAAACTAAAAAACCTATTGAAAAAACAACAAAAAAATCTACAAAATAGAGATGTTAGAAACATCTCTTTATTTTTATTAATTAATAGTTATAATATTTTTATAAATTTAATATTTTATTTATTTTCATGGAAAAGATTTTTATAATTGAAGATGACTTTTGAATAATGAAATCATTAGAACTATACTTATGAAACTCTTGATATGAGGTTTTTACTTATAGTACAGGGGAAGAGGGAGTAAAAAATCTTAAAGATATTAATCCAGACTTAATAATACTTGATATAAATTTACCTTGAAAAAACTGACTTGAAATATGTAGAGAAATAAGAGAAAATAATATTATTCCAATAATAATGTTAACTGCTAGAAATACAGAAAATGATAAATTAAAAGCTTTTGATGCTTGAGCAGATGATTATATTGCAAAACCATTTTCACCAAAAGAACTTTTAGCAAGAATACAATCAATACTAAGAAGAATAAAAATGAAGGAAGAAAAATGAAATACTATAAAGCATTGAAAAATAGAAATAAACTTGGATAAAATGAAAGTAAAGGTATGAAACAATGAAGTTTTTTTTACTAAAAATGAATTTGATATACTTAAAAAAATATTTGAAGCAAATTGAAAAATAGTTTCTAGAGAAGATTTAATGGATATAATATGATATAGTGAATATCTTTTTGATAGAACTATTGATACTCATATAAAAAACATAAGAAAAAAAATTGACCATAAAGATATGATTTTAACAGTAAGATGAGAATGATACAGACTGAATAACTAAAAATAGTGAATAATTATTGAGATAACTGAAATTTAAATTTAATAGTAAAAGTTCTAGTTTTTATTTTACTAAAAAATTTAAAAAATCTGCATACTGTTACAACTTGATATTACATTAATTATTCACTATTAGCTATTCATTATTAATTATTAATTAAGTTTATGTCACTTTCTAGAAAATTTTTGATAGTATTTCTTTTTAGTATATTTTTTATAACTATTACAAACATAATAGCTTTTTATAGTTTTTACAACACATATTTAAAAATATATTTAGCTGAAAACATACAAAATAAAAGTGAAATTACTCTTGAATACATAAACAATATCGTCAAAAAACAAACTGCAGATGAAATTGATAATATTTTCAATGATACTGAAGTTGAATTTTTTGATATACTTGAAACAAATGAATGAAAAATCCCTTTAAATAAAGAAAAAAATAGAGATATAGTTATAAATTATCTTATAAAAAGTTGAGTTACACCAAAATATATAGAAGAAATAATCCCAACAGATAATTTTTGAAAAGTTATTGAAAAAGTAAAAGAAAAAGATTCTCCAGAATACAATTTTTTACAAAAACTTTTATGATCAATAATAGTAACAAATATTTTAGCTATACTACTTATAGTCATATTTATATGAATATTTATAAGAAAAACAATATATCCAATAAAAGACATAACTAGAATAATTAAAAATCTTGATTTCAACAAAAAAACAAATCCTGAACTTATATATACAAAAAAAGATGAAGTTTGACTACTTGTATGAGCAATAAATGATTTAAATAAAAAACTAAAAATACAAGAGAATATAAAAAGTAAGTTACTTGCTGATATCAGTCATGAATTAAAAACTCCGATTACATCAATTCAATGCTATTTAGAATGAATTTCTGACTGAGTAATAAAACTAAATGAAAAAACTCTAAACTCTTTAATTGATGAAATGAAAAGATTAATAAATCTTGTAAATATAATCATGGAATATGAAAAATTTGATAATCAAGAATTAAATTTAACATTAAGTGATGAAAATATTACAAATATATTAAAAGAGTTATCAAATACACATAAGAAAAAACTTGAAAACACAAAACAAAGAATAAAAATTTCTTGAATAGATGATGTAATACTTAAAATTGATAAAAATTTATTTAAACAATTAGTGCATAATATAATTTGAAATTTTCTAAAATATGCTTGATATGATACAATACTAAATATAAATGTTACAAAAAATTATATAGAATTTATAGATAATTGAAACTGAATATCTCAAAGTGAAATCCCTTATTTAACAGAAAAGTTTTATCAAGGAAAAAAGGAAAAATCATGAGATGCAAAAGAAAGATGAATTTGAGTTTGATTAAGTCTAGTTCAAAAAATTGTTGAAGCTCATAATTGGAAAATTAGAATTAAATCAGACATATGAAAATGATTTAGCATAAAGATTAGCTATTAATAATCTTCACAAAATCTCCACATAACAGATTTTGAATATTAAAATTTTTGGTTAAAATAAAATTACAAAATTAGGGGATCACTTCATTTTAGTGTTAAAGCCTTAGTTTACAAAATAACATTAAATAAGATTCCCTAGTTTTTGTTAAAATACGGTGAATGTTAATTTATTTTTTATGAAACTTACATCAAAACTTATTAATCTTGTTTTTTTAATTACGATTTCATTCGTATTTTTAACCGTGTCTGCGACAGAAGTAGTAACAATAAAAGATTTACAGAACAATATAAAAATATTAGAAGAAAAACAATGAGAAATATCTAAAAAAATTTCCTCTGACCTATGAGATATCTGAGATATAAAAACTTTTTTAAAAGAAGCTTTATCAGAAAAAGAAATTCATGAGATAAAATTAATTATTACAAACTATAATAATTTAAAATCAGAAATAAATTTAAACAATAATGGAAAAGAGGAATTAAAAAAACTATTACTTGAATTAAAAAGAGAAACATATAAAAAACTTATTCCATACATAGAACACAGTAAACTTGAAGAATATTTACAATATATAAGAAAAAATGTAGATATATTAAAACAATGAAAAGAAATAAATGAAGAAATTCATAAAAATAGAGAATTACTAGAACAAAAAGTAATAATTCTAAAAGAAAAAATAAAAACTAACGAAGATAAATTAAAAAATGAAATTGATGAACTTATAAATAAAAAAATTGATGAAAAAATAAATATAATCAAAAATAATGAAAAATTTAAGTTACTTGATTTAGAAAAGAGAAAAGAACTTATAAATAAAACCATTACTAAAATAAAAAATATTTTATCAAAAATGGAGATAAAGGATGAAAACAAGAAAAAAATAGCAATTTACAACACAGTAATTGAAAAACTTGAAAATGTTCTCTCAGAATTAAAATAAAAGTCTTATTTTTATAAAAATAAGACTTTTATTTTAAGAAGCACTAAATTAATTCAACTACTTCAATTTTGTTCTTAAAAACTCATTTAATTCACTTATCTCTACAAGTTCTTGTTCCATACTATCTCTATATCTTACTGTAACTTTTCAAGCATCATAATTTTCACTATCAATTGTTACACAAAATGGTGTTCAAATCTCATCAAATCTAGCATATCTCTTCCCTACAGATCATACATCATCATATTCACAAACAAAATCCTCAGCTAATTGTTTGTAGATAGGTTTAGCAATATCTGCTAATTTTTTTACAACTGGTAAAACTCATACTTTGATTGGAGCGACTTTTGGATCTAACTTCAAGTAAGTTCTTTGTTCCTCTCATTCCCCATCTACAGTATAAGCATCGCATAAAGCAGTTAAAAATAATCTATTTAATCAAACTGATGGCTCAATAACATATGGAATAAATTTTCTATTATTTACAGGGTCAAAATAACTCATATCAGCTTTTGATTCAGTCATATGTGCTTTTAAGTCAAAATCTGTTCTATCAGCTATTCACCAAAGCTCTCACCAACCAAATGGAAATTTATATTCTATATCTGTTGTTGCATTACTATAATGAGATAGTTCATCTGGATCGTGATCTCTAAGTCTAATATTTTCTTCGTGCAATCACAAAGTATTTAAAAGAAAATTTTTACAATCTTCTTTCCATCTAGCATGAACTTCTAAATCTGTTCCTGGTTCACAAAAATATTCAATTTCCATTTGTTCAAACTCCCTAGTTCTAAATATAAAATTACCTGGAGTAATTTCATTTCTAAATGCTTTACCAACTTGAGCTACTCAAAATGGTATTTTTCTTCTACTAGTTCTAAGAACATTTGGAAAATCAACAAATATACCTTGTGCAGTTTCTGGTCTCATATATACAGTTGCAGAACTATCATCAGTAACTCATTGAAAAGTTTTAAACATCAAATTAAATTTCTTTACATCTGTCCAATCTCATACTTGTCAATTATTTGGATTTTTTACTTTTTCTCATCTCATAACCTCTGCTTGTTTTTCCATAGGCCAAGATTCTGGGATAAGGTTATTTACTCAGTATTTTGATTCTAAAGATTTAGCATTAGATCACATTTCCTCAATCAAAGCTTCAAGTAATTTATCAGCTCTAAATCTTTCTTTTGTATTTTTGTCATCAATCAAAGGATCTGAAAATCCTCACACATGTCATGAAGCGACCCAAACTTTAGGATTAAGAAGTATAGAACTATCAAGTAACATCATATCATCTTTTTTTTGAACAAATTCTTTTATCCAAAGATTTTTTATATTTTCTTTCATCAAACTTCCATAAGGACCATAATCCCAACTATTTGCAAGTCATCCATAGATTTCGCTTCAAGCATATACAAATCATCTAGCTTGTGACAGATTCACTATATCTTTCATTGTAAAATTTGTTTCCATATTTTATATTTAAATAATAAAAAGACCCTTAAAGCACTCTTATGAAATGCTCTCGGGGTCCATTTGTTTTTGCTTTGGACGGTTCCACCCAAGTTTCCCTCAATTAAGAAGGACTCTTTTTTTATAAATAACTCTTACAAGATTCCAACCTTGCTTTAAAACAAGCTATTATTTATGTTTATTTTATATTTTTATTTGTTTTGTCAAGTTTTACTTTTCAATTATCAAAGCTTCTTTATGAATTTCATTCCAAATTTTTTCTATAAGCTCTTCTGAAACTCACTTATTTTTTGCTTCTTTTCTTATATTCTCAAGTACTTTTTGCCATCTTGCAGCATCTAGTGGATTATCTACTCAAACTTCTTTTTTTATCTTTCAAATTTCTTTAACATAATCAAATCTACGAGCAAGTAAATATATTAATTCCCTATCAAGTGTATCTATTCAATCTCTGTAATGTTTAATTAATTCTTCATTCATAAAAATTACTATGGAACTAAAATCTCTTTACTATCAAATTCAGGAAAACTTTTACTTATAACATAAAAAATCCATCATCTTTTTGCATTTGAATTATAATCAAACTGCTTACTTGTAATTAATCATAAATCAAAAGCAGTATCAACATAGTCTTTTTGCCAATTATTTGTACTATATTTTTTTTCTATTTTTCTTGCTTTAAATACAAGTTTCAAAACCTCTGCACTTGTTATATTATCATTTGGTCTAAAGGTCTCAGTTTTTACTATATATCAAGCATCAAGTGCTGATTCTATATATTTACATCACCAATCATCTATAACATCAATATAAAATGAATTACAAGTAGATTTAGTTCTCAGTTGAGCTACATTTGAAATAATTTTCATAACCTCTTTTCTTGTTATATTATCTCAAACTCTATAATTTTCTGGATTCTTTGAATTATCTTGTATATAATTTCTATTTGACATAAATATTGCAGATCTTAATTGATCATCTATAGAACAATTATTATCTTTTAAAAGTGTAAAATTTACTCATAACTGTTCACATTTATATGATTCCTCTGCAAATACAAAAAAAGTAGTTAAAATAAAGAAAGTACAAAGTATAATTATCTTTTTCATTTACAAATTATTAATTATTTAATTTTTACTTCATCACTATAAAAAGAACTTTTTAAAAATTCATTGTAATCAGGAAAAGTCTTTGCAACAGCTACAAAAATCCGTCATCTTTTTGCATCAGAATTATAATTACTAGCTATATCATCAATCAATCATAACTCATAAGCTGATTTCATATAGTCTTCTTGCCAAACTCAAGTATTATATTTTTTATCAAGATTTCTTGCTTTGAAAAGTAATTTTAAAAATTCTGCTTTTGTTACATTGTCATCAGGTCTAAATTTATCATTTTTAGATATAATTCAAGCTTTTAAAGCCGCTTCAATATATTTACATCCCCAATCATCAACTACATCTTTAAAAGATCAAACACAATTATTTTCTGTTTTTAGATAAGCAACATTTGCAATTATTTTCATCGTTTCTTTTCTAGTTATATTATCACTTATTCTATAATCTTTAGGTGAAGAACTAGAATCTTTTATAAAATTTTTTGATGCCAAGAAGTTTCAAGATTTTATTTGTTCAGATTCACTAAGAGCAAAAACAGATACTATAGTCATTGCAAAAATTGCAATTATTGATAACAATTTTTTCATATATATTTATTTTAAAAAATAACCCTTGTATTATATTTACAAGAGTTATTTTTGCAAAAATTTTTTGTTTTTAAATATTTACAACTAAATAGATAATATATGAAAAATAAATAAGTACCATAAATATTCATTCTGCTCTTCAAATAGTATGTTTTTTTAAAACAAACATTGTGATAAATAATAATATTGTTGCAAATATAGCCATAAATATATCTTTGTTTGCTTCAGAAGAAAATGATAATGGTGTGATAATTGATGTTATTCAAAGAATCCAAAAAATATTAAAAATATTACTTCAAACTACATTTCAAATTGCAATATCACTTTGCTTTTTCAGTGCAGCAACAACAGATGTAGCAAGTTCAGGTAAACTTGTTCATACTGCAACAACAGTCAATCAAATAACTGATTCAGTCATACCAAGATTTTTAGCTAATTCAACAGCTCAATCTACTATCCATTTTCATCAAATAGTTAATCAAGCAAGTCATAAAACTATAAATAAAATTGATTTTAAAGCTGAAATTTCTACTAACTCTTCATCATCAGATGATTTTTCATCTTTTATTTTTGATATACCAAAAGTATAATATAAAAATATTATAAAAAATCCTATTAAAATAAGTCAATCTGATTTTGAAATTTGATTTGAAAATCATGAATCAAAAAAAACATCATTTGCCATTATTCACAAAACTAAAACTCAAAGAAGTGCAAATGGTATTTCTTTCCAAACAGTAGTTATTTTTGATCTAACTGGATAAATAATAGCTGTAATTCAAAGTATAAGTAATATATTTGCTATATTACTTCAAAGTATATTTCATATAGCTAAATCAGTTTTTCAATCAATCGCCGAAAACATATTTACTGCCAATTCAGGAGTAGATGTTCAAAAAGCAACTATAGTTAATCAAATCACAATTGCAGGAATATTAAATTTCAAAGCAATAGATGAAGCTCAAGAGACAAGTATATCAGCTCATTTTATCAAAAAAATAAATCAAATAACAAAAAGTAAATATGTTAACATATATAAAATTATTAATTTAAAAAAATAACTCTTGCATTCTATATACAAGAGTTATTTTTGCAAAAAATTATATTAATAATTGTAATTTCTCAAATTTTCTATTCTATCATCTAAATCAGGATGTGAAGAAAATAAAGCCATTATTCAAGTTTTATTTCTTGTGCTAATCTTCATAGTTGCAAGTTTAGACTCATCATTTTCTGCTCTATCAATCATCTTCTTAAGTGCTTGTAATCAAGCAATCATATTTTCTTTACCAACAAATCTAGCACTTCATTCATCTGCTCTATACTCTCTATATCTTGAGAACCACATAACTATAACTGAAGCTAATATTCATAAAATCAAATCAAGAAGAATAGAAACAATATAATAAATGAAAGATGGTTCAGATGAACTACTATCTTTTCTAAAATAACTATCTGCTATATTTGCTATGATTCTTGATAAAAATACGACAAATGTATTTATAACTCATTGTAACAATGTCATAGTAACCATATCTCAGTTAAGAATATGAGCCATTTCATGTCATACTACTCATTTTATTTCATTTTCATTCATCATATCTAAAAGCCCTGTAGAAACTGCAACTAAAGAACTATTTTTTGTAGCTCATGTTGCAAATGCATTTGGATCTGAACTTTCATATATTCATACTTCTGGCATTTTTATACCATTTTTCATAGATAAATCAAAAACAATGTCATATACAAGTTTCTCTTTTGTTGACAAGTTATATAAATCACTTTGATCTATTATTGTTATATTATAAGCTCTTTTAGCCATCCACTTTGACATAAAAAGACTTATAAAAGCTCATGTGAATCAAACTATTGTTGCATAAATAAAGATTGAAGTATAACTTTGTCAGAATCAAGATATATTTATTCCAAATACTTTTTCTGCAATCGCAATCATAATTCATATAAGAACTATAACAGCTATATTTGTAAGTAAAAATAAAAATACTCTTTTAATCATATTAAATTGTTTGTTATAAATTAATGTAAGATATACTTATCAAATCAAGATTGTCTAATAATTGCACTTAATAGTAATTTTCAAAAGTTTTATTTGAATGAACTGGAACCGTAGTTCTTTTTCATGTTTTTACATTTTTTAAAGTACAATGACTTCATAACCCAAGAATGCTCTACAAATCATAATTTCTTTAATATGTCTATTAAATCTTTTCATTTAATTTGAGAGTTTTTAGGCATTTACTAGATCTTTAGAGATTAAATTAAATCTAAAATCTTTAATATCTTTTTGTAAACTAACTATATATGATAATATAGCTTCTTTTAAATTAAAATCTAATTCTTCTAAATTGTATCAGTAAGTAAAACAACCAGGAAATTTAAAACCTCAGCATAATAAGTTCAATCATCTTCTTTAAAAACTTTTATATCAAAATCTGATAAATTTGTCATAATAACATTATTAAATTTTAATGGTAATTATTTTATTCAAGTAAACTCATTTGTCAAAATAAACTAGTTCATTTTTTTTGAATTTTATTTAATGATTTTGTTTCATTACTTAAGTCAAATTTTCTCATAAATAACTCAATTATTTCTAAATCATATTTAATATTGTGTCCTATTATTTTAAAATTTCAGTTTAAAATAAATTTAAAAAAATCATTTAATTCTGCTTTATCAAGCTTTGGTCAATTATGAGCTACATTTATATAGTAAATATGATTTTCATCAATTAATACTGAAACTCAAACAAGTTCTGCTTCAATTATATTTAGTGATGTTGTTTCTGTATCTAAAACAAACTCATCTCTCTTAGAAATAAGTTTTTTTAAATTTTCAAGTCATTCATTATCTCAAATTATTTGAACTTTTAGTCATAAATCTTTCCATGTTTTTTCTTTTTTAATATGTTCTTTTCAAAGTAAACTATTAAATTCATATTTTTTAAAGAGTTCTATAACTTCATCATCTACTAAATTATCTTTATTAAATTTGTATGCTTCAAGGTTAAATCAATCTTTATAGATTCCTGCCTTCGCAGGAATGACGATAGAGGATAAATCAACATCAAATTTTATTGTTGCAAGTTTTTTTGATAAAAAAGCCATTTCACGAGCTGAAACAATTTTTTCAAGAGTTTTCCCTGAAAGTATTTTTTTTATTTCTTGATTTTCACTTACTTTTCCAGAATCTATAAAATCATAGATTTCTTCAACTGTTCCTAATTCATTTATAAGAGGGACTGCTTTTTTTGGTCATATCCCGTCAATTCAAGGAATATTATCTGAACTATCTCAGTTAATAGCTAGATAATCTATAATTCTCGGAGGTATTACTCAAAATTTTTCTGTAGTTTTTTTGATATCAAATACATCTTTTTTTATAATATCATATATTTTAATATTTTCTGTAACTAAACTATAAAGATCTTTATCTCAAGAAAGTATAAATACTTGATTTTCTTTATCCTTTCAAAGCTCAATAGCAAGTGTAGCAATCACATCATCTGCCTCAACCATTGGTATTTCAATTACTGGAGTATGAAAAAGTGCAACCATATCATTTATCTCTTCTACCTGGCTTCTCAAATTATCAGGCATTCTATCTCTTGTAGATTTGTATTCAGTATAAATTTGATGACGAAAATTTTCTCATCTAGCATCTCTTATAAACACGAGGTAGTCAGGATTATCTCTTACAAGATCTTGCATAAAAAACTTTGCAATTCAAAAAATTGCACTTACATGTTTTCAACTTTTTGTTGTAAAATCAGGAATAGCAAAAAACATACGATATATTAATGCATTTCAATCAATTAAAAAAATCTTTTTCATTGTATATTAAAGTTTAGAGTTTATAGATTAGAGTTTAGAAATTTTGTAATTTATAAATAAAAATCTGAAAATCAAAACCATTTTATTTATAAATTTTGTTTTGACAAATGATATATTTTGAATAAATTATTTATTGACTTATATAATATTTATTGTATTTATAAAATGAATAAAAATACTTTTGAACAAGAAAGGTTAGATGATTTTTTAGAAATTCTTCCTATAAATCTAGATAGTGAAACTAAAAAAGCAATAGATGAATACATATGAATATTGATGAATACAATATCTTTGTTTGAATGACAAGAATGAATTAGTGAAGAAGATTTACAAAAAATAACAAAAAATTTAGTTGATTCGTTTAGATTTTGTGTTTGATTGTTAATTAAAAGAGATTAATGAAAAAAATAGAATTATCATATGAGGAATCAATAGATTCTCTAACTTTTCAGGTAAAAGATTTAAATAGTTGAATTAATGAAAAATTAAAAGAAACAATAAATAGTATACCTAAAAACATAAGTAACGAAAGCAAACTCCTTATTGCAAAATATGCAAGCTTAACAATAAAATCTATAACTTTATTTAAAAAATTATACAAAAAAGAAGAGGAGTTAGATGAATTAAACTGAGTTGTAAGAGAAGTAATAATTAGTTTTAAATATGATGTAAAACACAGTTTAGAAAGTAATTAATTTATAATCAATTTTCTATGAAATATGAGTTATGACAGTTACCCGAATGAAATCATAAATGAAATGTTTGAGAAGATGATATAACACTTAAAGATATCCAAAATATTGTTAGTGTTATATTATGATGAAGAAATAATAATACTGTAGTATTAACTACTTGATCTTCATGAAGATGAGAAGAATATGCTGCTATAGATGATTTAGAACTATTAATTTTTTGAGATAATAAATGTTTATTAGCAGAAGAAATACTAAATATGATATGAGTAACTAAAAGAAAATGTTCACTTTTAATAGAAAGAAAGACTTTTGATAATGTTGCTTTTTTTGAATGACTAGAGTGTTCACCTATACAATCACCTGTTTTCTTCCCATCTAGATTTATTGATTACTGAGTTATTTACTGAGATGATTCAAAATTAATTCCATTGGAAAGTAATTTTATTCACTCTCTACATGAAATTGGTAGAAAAGACTTAGATAGATGGAATGAAAGAATTAGATATCATAAAAAAGTATCTCAAACATGAGAATGATCTTGGAAATGAGGTACATTTAAAATTTTTGATCAAAATGAAAGAATTTTAATATATGAAAAGTGAGATAATAAAGAAGTATCTATTAAAATTTGACCTTTAAGGTATATTCAGTATTTAATTGTTAAAATAATCATTCAATTAGTAAAATTATGAGATGTAAAAGAAAAAAATTTTAGAGATATCTGAAAATCAATTTCTGATAAATTGGACTTTTTATCTGAAAGAAAAATTGAGTTGAGATATTTAGAGGTAGAAGAATTAAAAAGTCTATATAATTTCTTTTTAAATATTCATAACAAAATGAGTAAAAACTTTAAAAGGAATCAAGATTGAAGTATATCATTTTCAGATGAGGACTTCAAGATATTCACAGAACAACTAAGTAGATTTAATACATTACTTTGAAAATTAAGATTAAATGATATAAATCCTTTGACAAATATTCAAAGATAATTATCATTCACGAGTCAAGATTAATAATCAAGACAAACTTTCTTTATTAACTTTTTGAGAGGAGGTCTTCCATGAAGACAAGAACAATTGTAGTAAACGGAAGTACATATATAATCCCATACCCACGATGTGAACTACCAGACGAAAGAAATGGTTGGCGAGCATTCAAGGAATGGAAACACGATTTTCAGGAACTAAATCCAAGTGTAATGACTCTTTCCTCAAAAGAAAGAGAAGGTATATATAATGAAATATTGAGGTCATTTGGATTTATATCCTGACAACCCTAACAAAAAGCTCCCTGCGGGGAGCTTTTCCCATATTTTAAAAACAAATTTGCAAAATTTTAAAAAATCATAAAATCAGAGATTAATACAACATTAAGCAAATTTTAATGATAAAAGATTTCAAACTAATAGAAAAAACAAAAGTTACTCCTGATGTATTTGAGATGATTTTTGAAGTAAATGAAATATTTAACTACTCTTACTGACAGTTCATCACTTTTCTGCTTCCTGCACCTATCTGATGAAGAGCTTATAGTATACTTGATGTTACAGATTGAAACAAAATAAAGTTAATAATAAAGAGAGTTGAAAATGGTAGATGATGAAGTAAATACATATGTGATAGTGAAGTTTGAACTTTCTTAAAGTGAGTTTGACCTGCATGACACTTCACGCTTAAAGAAAATAATAAAAATAAACTTTTTATTGCTACTTGAGTTTGATTTGTTCCACTTTATAATCAAATAATTTGAAGTATCAGAAACTGACTTAATTGTAATATAAAACTTTTATTTTGAGTTAGAACTGATGAAGATATATTTTATGAAGATGTATTAAATGAGATGAAAAATAATAACTCAAACTTTAGTTTTGAGTATTATATAAGCCGTGAACATGATTTACATCATAACTTTTGAAGAGTAACTGATTTCATTACAAAAGAAAATATTTCAAACTTTGAAGAATTTTATATATGTTGAAATCCATATATGATTGACGATAGTATAAATATACTACTAAATCTATGAGTTTCAAAAGAACAAATATTTACTGAAAAATTTTAAAAAAATCATTCTATAGAATGATTTTTTATTCTTATTTTTATTTTATAACATTACTTCAACTATATTAACTAAATTATCAACAAAAAATTGATTATTTCTTTCTTCTGAACCTTTTATACAACATCTAATAACAGAAGTCATCTCATAATCTTCCTGATTTAATAACTTCAAAAATTTGTATGAGACCATATCTTTTACATCTCATGAAAATTCTTCAAAAGTAACATTATCAGATCAACAGTTACAATTTGTAGAGCAATGGGTTTTTTCAGCTCACATATCATACAAAACTCAGTTCAATATAAGTCAAAATGTATTTAAATCAAAGTTTTCTCAAATTGCATAATCTAAAAATATAGCATTTTCTCACTTTTCATCCAAAAAAGTGTTTGGAATTATTATATCTCAAGCTTCAATATCTTGATTTCTTACTATTTTTGAGAATCAAAGTAAAACAATTTTTTGCAAAATATAATTTTCTTTTATATAATCTATTGTATTTTTCAAGTTTCACTCAGTTATATGTACAAAAACTATATTTTCTATAATTTCCTCAACTTCTCTATTTCAAGTATAAATCTCATATAAAGTATTATTTTCTTTTTTTAGATCTAATCTAGAAATAATAGTATCTCTTATATTTTTTTCAGTTGTAAATATTACTTTTGTATTTAAATTCATTAATTAGTAATTAGTAGTAAGTAATTAGTAGTAAGTAACAAGTAGATAGTGAAAAATAACAGTGAATAGTAAAAAAAATTACTAATAACTAGTTACTAACCACTAAATACTAAATAGATTTTATCAATTCTTTTGAAAAAACAAAATTAATTATTAATATAGTTTTTAGTTTAGAGTTTATAGATTAGGTAATAAATTTATGTTTTTCATCTAATCTCTAATCTCCAATCCCTAATCTCTAATCTTTTCTAAATGAACCAATACCTTATCCAAATTTTTTCCTTTTGAATAGCTACTTTTTTGATTTGATACTTAATTATTCCTTACTACATAGATTTTCTAAAAAAACTTAAGCTCTGAAAACAAATAAGAGAGGAAGCTCTTGTTTGAAAGGCAATGGAGTTTTTTAAACTGCACAAAGACAAAGCCTGAACTCCAACTATGTGATGAGCAATAATTTTAGCAATAGTTTTTTTAATGGTAATTGTAAGTATATGATTGCAAAGTTTTGGAATAACAAATAATTCTCTACTTAACCAAAGAGAGACATATTTATCACTATTTACATTAGTAACTGTTTGATTTCTATGAATGATTGATGATTACATGAACATCAAATGAATCTGAGAAAAAAAATGATTATCAGCTAAATTTAAAATGTTTTGGTTAATAGTTTTTGCTCTACTTGGATCAATGTGGTTTTATTACAAACTTTGATGGAATCTAACAGATATAAACTGAAATTATATAAAAACTCTTTTAATTCCATTTTGAGAAAAACTAGAATTATGAATATATTTTATACCATTTTTTATATTTATAATAATTGCCTCAGCAAACAGTGTAAATATAACTGACTGACTTGATGGACTTGCTTGATGACTTTTACTTTTTGCATATAGTGTTTATGCATATATAACATATGATCAATGACTTTTCCTATTGTCTACACTTTGTCTTGTAATTATATGAAGTTTGATAGCTTTTCTGTGGTACAATGTAAAACCAGCAGAATTTTATATGTGAGATGTATGAAGTCTTGCACTTGGAGCAAATCTATGAATAATAGCAGTTTTAACAAATACTATTTCTGTTTTTTTAATTGTTTCTGCTATATTTATTCTAGAAACATTAAGTGTAATTATTCAAATAACTAGTAAAAAACTAAGAAAATGAAAAAAGATTTTTAGAATTGCCCCTTTCCATCATCATCTTGAAGCTATTTGATGGAGTGAAGAAAAAGTTGTTTTTAGGATGTGGCTAGTTGGAATAGTACTTTCTGTTGTATGAGTAATAGTTTACCAATTGCAATAAAAAAAGTAGAATTACTTGAATTCTACTTTTAAATTTTAATTATATTAGAAAAAATATGAATATATTTGACTAATATGTGGTAATGAACTACTATATGCTGGATCATAAGCTCATGCTTGAAGCATTTGTAATCCTACAACTATAGCCACAGCTCCAACCAATGTCCAATGTACTATTTCTGACATTTCACTTCTAAAAGCATGTCTTAAAGTTCCAATTTCTATATTTTTCATAATTTATATAGTTATTAAATAAATGTAAGTATATTACATCACATATTTTTATAATTGTCAAATATTTTAATACTATTTTTAAAAAAATGTGAAAATTTAAAATGATAAATGAAAGTTTTATTTGTGAAAATTGCAATAAAACTATAGAAAAACACCCAGAGGGTAGTGCTAGAAACCACTGTCCTTCATGTCTTTACTCAAAACACTTAGATAAAGATTTTCCATGAGATAGACTTTCTGAATGTTTTTGACTTATGAAACCTATTTGAATTGATAATAAGAAAAATAAATGATGGATGATAAAACATAAATGCACAAAATGTGAAAAAGAAATACTTAATAAACTAGCTCCAGATGATGATTTTTTGGGGTTTATTAAAAATAATAATAAACTAATTTAATATGGAAATTTTTCTTCAAAAATATTTTAAAAAAGATGATAAAGTAATACTAGCCTGTTCTTGCTGACCAGACTCTATGTATTTACTTTATAAAATCCTTGAAACTAGTTACAAGGATAATTTAGTTGTGTGTTATTTTAATCACAAGTTGAGACCAGAAGCAGATGAAGAGGAAAAATTTATAGAAGAATTGTGAAAAAAACTTTGATTCCAGGTTGAGATATGAAGTGCAGATATAAAGGCTGTTCACGAAAAAGTCCCAAGTAAAAGTATAGAAGAAATCGCTCGTGAAAAAAGATATGCATTTTTCAATGCTATTTTAAACATTTATAACTCAAAACATATACTAACCGCACATCATCTAGATGACAAGATTGAAACTTTTATGTTTAATCTACTTAGATGAAGTAAAATCACATGACTTATCAATATGACTGAAAAATCTTGAGCTATTTTGAGACCACTTTTAGATATTACAAAAGATGAAATTTTAGAATATTTAGATAAAAATAATTTAAAATATTTTGTTGATAAAACAAACTTTAATACTGATATTACTAGAAATCATTTGAGGCATGAAGTTATACCAAAACTAGGAAAGATTAACTCAAACTTCAAAGAGAATATAAATAATTTTATGAGTTATTTAGAGTGAGTCAAGGAATATATAGATGAAGAGGTTAAGGTTTTCCTATGAGAAAATAGCTATTTCTCAATCAAACACTTCAATTCACTATCCCATTTTCTTCAAAACGAAGTAATTAGATATATCTATTTTATAAGAAATTGAAACTCTACTATTTGATTATCTGAAAGTAACATAGCTGAAATTATTAGGTTTATTAATTGAAAATGAAATAAAACAATCAAAGAAATCAAAAACCTATCAATGAAAAAAGACTGAGATAAGTTATATTATTAAAAAAGTTTAGATTTTAGAGATTAGAGATTGTAGATTTTAATTAAATGATTTTTTGTATTATCTACTTACATTTTCAATTTTATATTTCTATTTTTATACTTCATTATTTATCTTTGTCAATACTAAAAAACTTGTCTTATATTTTTTTTAGTTATAATGTCGGTCTATAATTTATTTTTTAATTATAAAAAAGTAATTAAATATTATAATTACAATAGAAATTAAATAATTAAGATTAGTGACAAATCAATTAATTTTTTAATTCGTAATTCGTAATTTTTAATTTGCTTCCTATGTTACCTCGATTGTTAAACAAAATTATTTTTATCATAATTTTACTATTAATTACATCATCTCAGGTATATTCATCTAACACTTGAGATATAGATTTAAACTCAAATCCTCAAAATCAAGAAACAAGACAAGAATTAGAATTATTGATTACAGGATATTACTCTCCCCTACCTGATCAAAAATCATATATAACAGGTAGTTATGAAAAAGAAATTAAATTGAACTGAGACTGAGTATGAATGGCCTCTGGTAAAAAAGTTTTTACTGGAGCTATTGCTGCTCCAAAAAAATACCCATTTGGTACAAAAATATATATAGAATGATACTGAGTTGGAGTTGTTGAAGATAGATGATGATCTATAATAGATGATACTCATACTAGAATAGATATATGGATGTGATATGGTGATGAATGACTACAAAGAGCAAAAAATTGGTGATCAAGAAAATTAAAATGATATATAGTAAAAGAAAATTCAAAAGTTACTATAGAATTTAAAAGTGAGATAGAAGATTCATATAAAAATCTTACTCTAAAACCAGAATCAAATGATGAAGAAGTAAAAAAAGTACAAATATTTTTCAAAGAAATATGACTTTATAAATGAGAAATTGATTGAATTTATGAAAGTATAAAACCAACAATTGTAAAATATCAATTATCTAGATGAATAATTGATTCTGAAAATGATTCTAATGCTTGATACTTTTGACCAAAAACAATTTCAGAATTAAAAGAAGACTATTGATTAGTTTTAAAATGAGAATATGGTATAAGTAAAAAAGAAAGAGATAATTTAAATAAAAAAATAGATAGAATAAAGAAAAGACTTTGAAATGAATACGAAACAAAAATAAAAGAAGTTTTAAAACAAATAAAAACTTTGAAAAACAAAGAAGGATTAAATAAAAAAACAAAATCTTATCTTGAATACTTAGAACTAATATTGTAATTATTTTTTTCAAAAATACACATTTTTGACTTAAGAAAACAATTATGATATCATTTATAAGTAATTTTATATTCTAAAAGACTATTTTGGTAAATCGATTATTAATAACATTTCTTTTATTTATAGGATTTGGTAATCTTATATATATTGCAAATGCAAACGAAGAAACAAAGTATTTTATAGTTACAGCTTATTACTCACCTCTTCCAGATCAAGAATACTACTTGAAAGGAAATTATGAAGATGAAATAAGACTTAACTGAAGATGAATAAGATGAGCATCATGAATGGAAGTATTTGATTGAATGCTTGCTGGGCCTAAAAAATATGCTTTTGGTACAAAAATATACTTAGAGGGAATTTGAACATGAGTTATCGCTGATAGATGATGAGCTATAGTTGAGGCATGAGTTAGATGATATGATTCAGATAGGATAGATGTATGGATGTGATACGGGGATGAATGACTTAAAAGAGCTATATCATGGGGAAAAAGGAAAGTTTCATGAAAAATAGTATGGACTCCTGAAAATACTTGAACTTGAGATACTTCTGTATGATTTGATTTCCAAGCATGAAATATAAACTTATCAAAATATAAAAAAGATAACAGAGAATATATATTTACTAAAAATCTTTGAATAGAAGATAGTTGAGATGATGTAAAAAAACTTCAAGAATTACTTAAAAGTAAATGATTATATAATTCTGAAATAGATTGAATATATAATAGTGAATTAATAAAATCAATAATTGATTTTCAAATAGAATATGCTATAATAAAAAATAGAAATGATTACTGAGCTTGATATTGGTGACAAAAAACTAGAGATGCATTTTTCAAAAATAAAGACAAAGAAAACCTTTTAACAAAAAAACAAGAAGTAAAAATAACTTCAATCAAACCTAAAGATTTATTTGAAACATACATTAGTCCAGACTCTAACAGTGAAGATATAAAAATACTTCAATCTAAATTAAATGAAATGGAGTTATACAGTTGAGCTATAAATTGAAAATATAGTGATTTAAGAAACATTCTTTTAAATTACCAATTATCGAAAAGTATAATTTCAAGTAAAAATGACATATGAGCTTGATATTTTTGACCAAAAACAAGAGAAATATTAAAAAATGACTATATAGCTTTTTTAGCAAAAAAAGAAGCGGAAGAAAGAGATAGAAGAAAACTTGAAGAAGTAAAAATTGTTTCTGAAAAACTAGCTAATGAACAAATAGAAAAAATTTGAACACCTAAAATATGAGAAGTATCACAAAATGTAAGAGAACTTCAAAAAACTCTTTGATACTTTGAATGAAAAGATACAGCAATTTACTGAGAAATAACAAAACAGAGTATATATGAATACCAAGTTTCAAAAAATCTTGTAGGTAAAATCACAGATCCATGAGCTTGAAAAATATGAGAGAAAACAAAGGCAGAAATTAAAAAAGATCTTGCAAAATTATTACTAGAAAGAAAATTAAAAGAAGAAAATATGGTAGCATATACTTCAAAAAAAACTTGAAATTAGTAAAAATTTAAAAACCTGAAAACCAAAGTTTTCAGGTTTTTTTGAACATAAAAAAGCCCCCGGGCAAGCCCGGGGGGGTGTGGTAAAACCGACGTTGCGTCGGTCAGGGAGTTTTGGTACACTAACACTTATATATTTCTTATATGGCTAGTGTAAAAAACTTGGCGGGCATGGAGGGAATCGAACCCTCAACCTTTACCTTTGACCATGAGGATATTCACTAGGAACCATTACCTAATTACTAGTCTCTCACTATCCACGATGTATTGTGGAATTCGATAATATTCTTACCACCTGAACTACATGCCCTGTAAAATCTTTGTGGAGCTAACTGGATTCGAACCAGTGACCTCTCAGATGCCATCTGAGTGCTCTGCCCACTGAGCTATAACTCCACAAAAAGATTTTACTTATATATATTAATGCTTTTTTATTTATTGTCAAATTTATTTTTTGATTTAAAAAAGCCGGGCTGAAGCCCGGCATAAATTCCACATGGTGGAATGGAGGAGACGACAACCAGGCCTACAAATATGATGGGTCCCACCCCACCAAGAAACCTGACTGTCAATTAAAATATAACCATAAATATATATTTGTCAAAGTATTTTTTCTTTACAAAGAAATTAAAGTAAATAAACTAAAAATTATAAGTTTAATAAAAAAATATGTGAAAATTATATACTATACTTAAAGATTATACTATAGATGATGCATTAAATATAGAAAAACAAGACTCACAATATAAAAGCCTTGAAAAACTATATGCAAACTTAAGAAATAAAGAACTATTTTTATCCCTTGTTTTAGCTAACTGTATAGTTTGTTATCAACTATCAAGTACATGAGAAAAATACTGGGAAGAGTTTGCTAGTTATTTTTCATCTGTCATTCCTGCGAAGGCAGGAATCTATAAAATAGATATCATTAAATTAATGATTGATTTTTTACCTAATTCCAAATGAAATAAAAGATTCGTAGATACAAAAATAAATAGATTATGAAAACTTGAGATATTTTTAAGTAAATTTGAAAAAGAAATAGATTTTTACTCAAATAATTTAATAATTCTTAGAAATGAGCTAGCTACAACTATGTGACAAAAAAAAGATGCAAAAACTATAGTTTTTGCAATCAAGATGATTCTTTACTGATTATCTATCATAAACAACTGAAAATCAACTCTATGCCCTTTTGAAATAGAAATACCAATTGATTCAAGACTTACACAAATATTTGAGAAGTATAAAGAAAACTATACTGATATTAAACTTTTTTATAGTGATTTATCAAAAAAAATTCAGATTCCAGAAATACATCTAGATGCAATTATTTGGGTTAATTTTGAAGAATTGATGAGATAATTTCATTCACAAAACTAAAATCACTATCATTTATAATAACAACATCATAGTTTTGTTTATAAATTTCTAAATCTCTTTCAACTTCTTTGTTTAAAAAGCCTATCTTTAGTAAATTATCATATTCAAATCAATCTATCATCCCTACATCTCATAAACTATCTCAAAGCAAAATCACATTTTTTCTATCTTTTATTTTATCAAAAATGAAAGGATTATTTTCAAGAATTTTTTCATCTTTATTGAAAGTATGTATAACCTCACTTCACTTTCATATAGCATATCAGTTGTCATCCCATATAAAACTATTTGATTCTATATAAGTATTTGTGAAAAAAAGATTATGTGATTCCAAAAATAACTTCATACTATCTCAACCAAGTCAATTTGCAGAAATAATTACTAGTGGAATGTTATTTTTATCCAAAAACTTTAAAAAATCAGGAACTCCGGAGCGAAGTTTAACAATTCCTGAATTAATCGCTTTTTCTATATCAGATATATTTAGTTTTGATTGAACTAGCAAATCAAGATGAGCATTCCACCACTTTGTCATCTCATCTTTTTTTATTTGTAAATCTATGTTTGGATCTACTTCAATTGGATGATAATAATCATAAAGTTCATAAGCTTTTTTAGAGTAATCCTCTCATAAAATCTTCTTTTTTCTAAGAACAGAAATAAGACTAGGTCTTTCTTCTCAGTCTACAATATTGAAAGTCAAAGTTCTATCAAAATCAGAAACTATATGTATTTTATCAAATCATCAAGCTTTAAAGTTTGAGATTATTTCATCAAACTTTGACCTGTTTGAAATTATTATATTTTGCATTGAATCAGTTAAAGAATTACCCTTGTCCAACAACAACTTTAGCTACCCTAAGCACTCTATCCCCTATCATATATCATTTTTCAAATTCATCAACTATAACTCACTCTTCTCATGGAACTTGTGTCATAACTTCATGTTTATCTGGATCTACTTTTTCTCACTTAGAAACAAATGATTTTACTCAAAGTCTTTCTAAATCTGCAACTAACTTTTTTTCAATTGAAACTATTCATTCATAAATTGCTCAAACTCTTTGTTCTTCAGGTGTAGCTGTAATTATCCTTTGCATATCATCAATCCTAGGTAAAACTTTTTTTAGTATATCTGCTTTCAAAAAAAACATCATATCTTCCCTATCTCTTTCAACTCTTTTTTTGAAATTATCATAATCAGCTTGTTGTCTAGCAAAAGCTTCTTTTAGTCTAGAGAATTCATCATTTCATAAACTTTCTTGCTCTTGTTCATCATTTTCACTTTCTAGTTCTTCTTCATTCTGAATTTCATTTAACTCTTCATGAATTTCTTCAGTTAAATCCTCTAGTTTTTGATCTTCTTTTTTATGTTTCGTCATTTGTAATATTTTTTAATAATAAATTTTAGGATTAAAATATATTTATTTTTCATTTTTTTTCAAGATTTAAAACTTTACTTTTTATTAAAAACATTAAAATAAATAAAACCTCATTAAAATTAAACAAAACATATGAAAATAATTACTTGGAATGTAAATGGAATAAGAGCAGTAGTTCAGAAATGATTTAAAGATTTTGTACAAAGTGAAAGTCCTGACATAATATGTATACAAGAAACCAAAGCATTTGAAGACCAATTTTTAAAAGAAGTTTGAAATTTAGATTGATATCACTATGTTTGGCATGCTTGAACAACTGCTTGATATGCTTGAACAGCTATATTTTACAAAAAAGAATTAGACATATTAAACTGAAGAAATCATTTTGATGATGTAGAACATTTTCATAGTGACTGAAGAATAACTGAAATAAAAACTCCAGATTTTGTGCTTTTAAACTGATATTTCCCTAACTGATGAACCAGAGCAGATTGAACTGAAATGCTTACATATAAACTTGAATTTTATGATAAAATTATTGACTATGCAAACAAGTTGGTATCATCAGGAGAAAATGTAATTATAACTTGAGATTTCAATATCTGTCATGAGGAAATAGATATTGCAAGACCTAAAGAAAATGAAGATAGTATATGATTTTTACCTATTGAAAGAGCAAAAGTGACAGAACTTTTAGATAATTGATATATAGATGTTTGGAGAAAATTCTATCCAGAAAAAAGAGATGTTTACAGTTGGTGGAGTTATAGGGCTTGAGCAAGACCAAGAAATATATGATGGAGAATTGATTATTTTGTAGTAAATAAAAATTTCCTAGATAAAGTTACTTGAATAGAATATATGACTCAAATTATGGGATCTGATCATTGCCCAGTTAAATTAGAGATAAAGTGATAAATTGACCAAATGATTAAATGAATTAAATTTAATCTATCTCTTTATCTATTCTTCATTTTATCATTTCATCATCTTTTATGAACAAATACGAAAAATTATTTTTCAGCAAATTTATACCTGAGTGAAGTGAAGTAAAATATATAGTTCACGAACACATCATAGTTATAGTATGAAAACTATTTTTAATGCTATGTTTATTTGTGATTATTCCTAGTTTTTTATATTTTCAATCTCTTGCAATAAGAAATCTAATTCCTTTTTACATACTTGAAATTTATTTAATTATTGTATATATAAAAATAGTTTATGATATATTTAACCGGTACAATGATGCATGGATTATTACTGAATCAAGTGTAATAGACCTAAAATGGGCATTATTTCATATCAAAGTAAATTCTGTAAACTTTGAAAGTATAGAATGAATAGAAGTTGAACAAAATTGAATAATTGATACTATTTTATGAAAATGAACATTAATAATTCATAAAATATGAGAGGAACTTTTTGTTTTAAATGAAGCAAAAATTCCATTTGAAGCATTAGATGAAATAGAAAAAATTAGAGAAGAAAAAAAAGAAGATCCAGAAAAGGAAGAAAAAGATAAATTTGAACTTATAATGGAAGCACTAACTTGAGTAGTTAATCAGTATTTAGAAACATCAACAGGATTAAAAAAGAAGGAAATAGAAAAAAAATCTATTGAAGATGATGTTAAGTGAAAAAAGTGAACTATTGATTTGAGATAAATAATATATAAAACTATATTAAAATCAAATTATGTTAAATCTCAAAAATATCCCTAAATCCCCTTGAATTTACAAATATTTCAACAAAGATTGAAAAATAATTTACATTTGAAAAAGTGTAAATCTTTTTAGTCGTGTAAATTCGTATTTTAACTGAAAATCAAAACTAAATTTTGCAAAGAAAAAAATGGTTTCAGAAATAAATAATATAGAGACAATAGTAGTAAACAATGAGAAAGAAAGCTTAATCCTAGAAACAACTCTAATCAAAAAACATAAGCCAAAATACAATATACTAATGAAAGATGATAAAAATCATCTTTACATAAAAATAACTAATGAAGAAATTCCAAAAATTATCAAAACAAGAATTAAAAATAACTCTTGAACATATTTCTGACCTTATATTAGCTCAAATAATGTAAATAATATACTCAAAGTAATAAAAAAAATATTTTGATATAGAAGTTGTCAAATTGATTTTAGTCCTAAAAACTGAGAATTAAGTTTAAAAAAAATTTGAAATACTAAAATTCCTTGTATTGATTATTACACAAAAAGATGCTCTTGACCTTGTCTTCTTTGAGGTAAAGAAATAAATGAATATAAAAAGTGAATAATAAATATCATAAATTTTCTAAATTGAGATTTCAAACAGGTTATTAATTTGCTACAAGAGAAGATGTTATGAAAAGCTAAAGAACTTAAATTTGAAGAAGCTGGAAGCATAAAACAGGATATAGAAAGTATAAAAAGTCTAGAAGAGAACTCAATAGTAAGAGATTATATTAAGTGAGATTATGATGTAATAAATTATTTAGAAAAGTATGATAAAATATATATTTGATTAGTTTCAATCAGATCTAGTAAAATAGTAGATCTAAGAAATTATGAAATTGAGACAAAACTTGATGAAACAATTGAAGAAATTCTAGAATATTTTATAGAAAGAGAGGTAATTGTAAAATCCCCAGACTCGCTATCAGGGGTACAAGAAAAAGTAACTTTGCTTTTACCAATTTCTCTAAACTCTAAACTAGAAACTATAATCTCTTATGAAGTTCCAAAAATTTGACCAAAACTCGATTTACTTAAATTTGTATATAAAAATCTCTATGAATATGCTTACAAGAAACATATTGATTCACTAAGTACAAAATGATTTACAAAACAAACAATGAAAAATTTGTTAACTACTTTATGATACAAAGAAATAAATAAAGATATTATCTTTGAATGTAATGATATTTCTCATCTTTCAGGAAGCCATACAGTTGCATCAAGAAGTATTATAGAAAACTGAAAAACAAATCCTTCAAAATATAGAAAATTCAACATAAAAACTCTTCCAGACTTAAAAATAGATGATTTTTCAAGTATGAAAGAAATAATGACAAGAAGGCTAAAAGAACTTCTAGAAAAATGAAATTTACCTGATTTGATAATAATTGATGGTTGAGTCGGGCAATTAAATAGTGTATTACAGATAATTACGAATTACAAATTACAAATTACAAATTGAGAAAATAATTCCCTACTTTCTAATCTTCAACTAGTTTCAATAGCAAAAAGAGAAGAAGAATTATTTTTACCTTGAATTAAAGAACCTGTGATTTTAGAAAAAGATAGTCAAGAACTTAGACTTGTGCAAAAAATCAGAGATGAAGCACACAGGTTTGCAATAACTTTCAATAAAGAAAAAAGAATTAAATCTATGAAAAAAAATATACTAGAAGAAATTCCATGAATCTGACCAAAAACTAGAACAAAACTTACAAAAACTTATGGAAATATAGATAATTTAAAATGAGTTCCAAAAGAAGAATTAAAAAAGCTTCTATCAATAAATCAGATAGAAGCACTTGAAAATCATGGTATAATTTAAAAAATTTTACTTTTAATAAATTTTTACTAAAATGTAACTAATTCCTAATTACTACTTACTAACATATAAAAATATGTCTGATATAATTTCAAAATACAAAAAACATAATTACATAAAAAACACTTGATTAGTTACAATGAGCTTCTTTTTAGCACTTGGAATCAACTTTGTAATACAAGATACTTCAATGTGACAAAAGTTACAAATAAGTGTTTTAAATTCAACAGAAAATTTAAAAGTTTGAGATGTTTTTCTAAAGAAAAATGAAAACAAACTTGAACTTTTAGTATGAAAAGATATGAAAAATGTAAAAAGCATCTCTTTTTCACTAACTTATAATCCAACAAATGTAAAAATAAATAGCATTAATTCTACAATATGATGAAATATTATCAATCAGGCTAATGAAGAATGATTAAATACACTAGTTATAAACTTTTCTACACCAATAGATATAAAACAAGCTGATGTTTTACTTGAAGTTACAACATCGAAAACAGAAGAAAAACTTGAAAATATAAATATAATCAATGCTAATTTCACAGATTCAAATAATCAAGTTTACCTACTTTCAAG
>DYHI01000014.1 GCA_020724225.1 Candidatus Altimarinus sp.
TGATGATTTATGAATTGAGTGAAAAAATCTTAGATTGATCAAGAAGGCTATTGAACTACCTAATTGAATAATATTAAATAGTTGACCAACATGATCTTGAAAGACGACAACTTTATATTCAATTTTGTCTATATTGAATAGAATTTGAGTAAATATAATGACACTTGAAGATCCGGTAGAAATTCAAATGGATTGAGTTAATCAAAGTCAAGTTAAGCCAGATATATGATATGATTTTGCATATTGATTGAGAACATGACTTAGACAAGATCCAGATATAATGATGGTTTGAGAAATAAGAGATAAAGAAACAGTTGATATAGCTATAGAAGCAAGTTTGACATGACATTTAGTTTTGTCTACAATCCATACAAATAGTGCTGCTGAGACTATAACAAGAGTATTAAATATGTGAGTACAATGATTTCTTATTCCAGCTTCGTTTAATATAATTATAGCTCAAAGACTTATAAGAAAACTTTGTCCACATTGTAAAACTACTATGCAGTTAAATGAATTAGGTGAAGATACAGTAAAGAATATAAAAAATGCTGTAGGACTTATCCCAAAAGAAGAATTGCAAGAAAGGGTAGGTGAAAAACTCCAAAAACCAGTTTTTTATAAAGCTGTTTGATGTGATAAATGTGATCTAACAGGGTACAAATGAAGAATTTGAATATATGAAGTACTTGAAATTACTCCTTGAGTTAAACAAATGATTTTATCGGGACAATCTGCATTTAATATAAATCTACAAGCAATGAAAGACTGAATGATATCTTTGGAGCAAGATGGTATAATGAAAGCACTTAATTGATTAACATCTTTAGAGGAAGTCTATAAAGCTGCAAAAACAGTTGGTTAATTTAACACTTAACATTTCTAAAATGTCTGAAATAATAATTCTAGAAAATAATGAACAATGACAAAAGTCAGAGTTTTGAAGTAAAAACAAAAAAAGTATTGATATAAACAATATTTTTTCAGCATTTTCAGTTATAAAGATAAAGGATAAGGTAGTTTTTTATAGACTTATATCTGTTATGTTAAATTCATGAATGACTTTGATAAAAGCTATATCTACACTAGAAAGGCAAGAAAAAAACAAAGTTTTGAAAGATATATATACAAAATTTCTTGTAAATTTAAAAGAATGAAAAAATTTGTCAGAGTGCTTGGAGTTGTATCCTATGTCATTTTCTGAGTCAGAAATATGAATGGTAAAATCTTGAGAAAAAACTTGAAAATTGAACGAAGTACTTTTAACAATTGCTATACAAGTAGAAAAAATCAATTCTATTGTAACAAAACTTAGATCTGCACTTATTTATCCATTGATGATTATAATAGTAGTTTTGTGAGTTATATGAGTTATGATGGTTTATGTAGTACCAAAATTGTTAACAATATTTGAAAATAAAGAGTCATTACCATCTAGTACAAAGTTGTTGATATGAATGTCTGATTTTTTTATATCTTATTGGTTTTTTATAATTATTTGATTCATAATTTGATTTATATTTTTGATTGTATGGAAACAAACAGAATCTTGAAAATATTATATAGATAGAGCTAAAATAAATGTACCAAAATTTGGTCAAATATATAAAAAATACATATTATCAAAATTTGCTAGAATGTTATCTAGTTTGATAGCATCATGAGTATCTGTAGTTGAGTCTTTAAAGATTATATCTGGCTCATTAAATAATGAAGTTTATAGACAAAGGATACTTCTTTTAACTGAAGATGTAAAATCATGAATAAAGATATGGGAATCAATAGACAGTGATCCATTATTTCCAGATATGATGGTACAAATGATACAAGTTTGAGAGCAAACTGCAACACTAGATAAAACTATAGTAAAAGTAGCTGATTTTTACGATGAACAATTCGATGCTACTATATCTATGATAAATAAATTGATAGAACCGATAATAATTGTAGTTTTAGCTGTTTCAGTTTGATTTATAGCAATAGCAATAATGCAACCAATTATGTGACTTGCAGATCAAATTGCAGCAACTTAGTTGTCTAAAATGATTTAATTTAATAGCTATTTTTTACTTTAAAATAGCTATTTTTATTTATAGACAATATAGACAAAATCTAAATATTTTTTATTTATTTTGCTATTTCTTAATTAATTAATTATCAAAATATGAAGTTTATGTGAAGAAATGTGAAGATTTTGTGAAAATAAGTGGTTTGTATTTGACTGGATAAAAAAAAAGGATAAAATCTGTGCACAATTATTTTTTGGTTCATTAACATCAACCGATGTAAACAAAAATAAATTTGGTATATTTTGTAAACTCCCAAATTGTTATTTGTTGTTACGACTTTGGAATAGAGCGAAAAATATTTCTATCATTCTTATGAAGATAAGAAACTATTATTTTATTTTTTCTTCTATCCCAAAGTCGTGCACAAAAGACTTTTGGGTTAAGGCTTTAACCTTTTTTCTAGCTTTTTAATAAAAAAGCTAAAATCACAAAGGGGTTTTTACCTCTATTTTATTTCTTAATAAGAATACTTTTATGAGTAACTTATTTAAAAAAGTTGTTGCTTCTGTTGCTACTGTATCAATCGTTTTATCGATTGTTTCTCCTGCTTCAGGTGTAATGGCTGCATACTCTACATTAGAGGCTGCTAATAAATTAGCTTCTCTTGGAGTTATAGTTGATAATTCAGCTAATCCTGCTAATTACAGATTAGGTGATTCTATAACGAGATGAGAAATGGCTAAAATTACTATGAAATTATCTGAAACTGAAGTTTCAGAAGTTTGTACTGGTAAATTCAGTGATTTATCTGCTTCAAATTGGGCATGTAAATATGCTGAAGCTGGTTTAGGTCTTGGTTTCTTTGCTGCTAATCCTACTTTCAGACCAAATGATAGTGTTACTAAAATAGAAGCACTTAAAATGGTTATGCAAGCTAGAGGAATTGAAAAATCTTCAAATTCTGATTGGAAAGCTGCTTATGTTGAAGCTGCTGTTGAAGCTGGTGTATTAGAATCATCTTTTAGTGATTATGATACAGTTGCAGTAAGAGGATGGATTTTCCAAACTGCTGTTAATGCTATTGAAGGGTTATCTGATGAAGGTGATGATCTACTTGGAGATCTTCTAGGTGGATTAGATGGAATGACTGATGATGAAGATGATATGACTGATGATACTACTACTGGAGATGATACAGTTGTTTCTGGTGATGCAGTATTAGTTGCTTCTTTATCTCCTGAAACTCCTGCTTCTGCTACAGTACCTCAAAATATTTCTGGTTTACCAGTTGCTAAATTTGATTTAACTGCTGGAAGTGAAGATGTAACTGTTACATCTATAACTGTTGCTAGAAGAGGTTTATCTGATAGTGCTACTCTTACTGGTTTAGCTGCTTTTACTTCTGAAGGAAGAGCTTCTAAATCAAGAGATGATAGTTCAAATAACAATACAGAAGCTACTTTAACTCTTACTAATGGTTTAGTTGTTAAAGCTGGTGAGACTAAAACTCTTACTATAGTTGCTGATGTTGCTAATGTTTCTTGAGCTGAATTTGCTATAGAATTAAAAGAAATTATTGCTTCTTCTTCTGTAGAAACTCAAGGTTCATTAGTTGCTAACACTATGAAAGTAGGTTGAGTTGCTGCTGATATGTTAACTATTGCTCCAAACGGATCTGTTACAAATCCTAAATTGGGGGATGAACAAGTTGATGTATTGAAATTTAAATTAACTTGAGACAATGATTCTGATATGTTAGTTAAAAGTCTTACTTTTAAAGCTGAAGGAACTAATGGTTCTAATGCTGATGATAACATGATGAATTTCAAACTATATAGAGGTTCAGATTTATTAGCTGAAACTACTTACATGAACGGAAGATATTTAACTTTCGATCTATGAAATGGTTATACAGTTAAAGAAAATAAAAATGAAACTTTTGTAGTTAAAGCTGATATCGTAGCTTGAGCTGGTGATAAAATCCAATGGATAGTTGATAAAAAATTAGATATAACTGCTGTTGGTTTAAGATATGGATACGGAGCTAATGTAACTATTACTTGAAATGAATGAGCTACTTTTGGTGACGAATTCACTATTCAAGCTGGTCAAATAACTCTTGTTGATATAGATGCTGATACTACTGATATCAGAGAAAATAAAAAAGATGTTGTATTATGAGCTATAAATGTAACTAATGTATCTGGAAAAAATTTAGAATTACAAAAATTTACTGTAAATCTAGTTTCTACTAGTACAGGTGTTGCTAATATATTAGAAAACTTAGAACTTTACAATGAATCAAATGGAGCTGTTTATGATTTAACATTAACAACTTCAGGATTAAATGGTACAGGTTCAGATACTGATCTAAATATATCTTTACCACAAGGTACAACTAAATTAGTAATCAGAGCTGATACTAAAAAACCAACTACTCCAGGTTTATTGGATGGATCTTCAGTTACTATATCTGTAGATGCTTCTTCTAGTGTATGATTCTATGTAGTTGAAACTAATGATGACAAAAGAGTTACTGATATAACTCCTTCTAGTTTAAGTTTCAAAAAACTTAATATGGTTGCTTCTAGTGCTACTTTCTCTTATACTCCACTTGCTAACTCTACAGTTGTAAGAGGGGCTAAAGATCAAGTAGTTTCACAATTTGAAATTGAAGCTGGTAAAACATCTTCAGTTGTTGTTGATGAAATAAAAGTTTATGTATCTACTCAATCATGAGCTGCTGACAATAAAATAGTTTCAAGAGTTGCTCTTTATAAAGGGTCAGTTTCTGAATCTAACTTATTGAAATCAGTTTCTACTCTTGCTTCAGGTGTTGCTACTCTAGATGGTTACAAAGTAACTGTTGCTAAAAACACTAAACAAACTTTCGTTGTAACTGTTAATGTAGTTGACGGAAGTGATGTTGAAGGAAAAACTATTACAGCTAGAGTTGATAATGATTCTAATTGATCAAATGGTCCTTCAACTACTGCTATATCTGCTGAAGATGAAGATAGTGATGATGTAACTATATCCGTTGCTGATACTACTGCTAAAAATTTAGTAGTAACTGCTGCTTGATCAGTTACTGTAACAAACGATGCTAATAATACTGATAATAAAGATGAAAAAACTGTATTAGCTGGTTCTTCAGTTGCTGTTTTCTCTGCTGATATACAAGCTAAAAATGAAAAAGTTGATGCTGAAAGAGTTGAGTTTACATTGACTTGAGCTACATTTGCTAGCTTAAAAAATGCTATAACTACTGCTTCTCTATACTTAGGAGATACTCTTATAGCTACTAACTCAAATGCTGATATAACTGCAGCTACTGCTAGTGGAACAACTACTGTTGCTTTCAAAAACTTAACTTCTATGATAGTTCCTACTACTTCTTCTGAAGTTAGATTGGTATTAAACACTGCTAATATAGGTTACGAAAAAGTAGGTGCTACAGTTAAAAATGTAACTGTAACAGATGTTGCTTTAAAAACTATGGATTGAGTTGATTCTGGTAAATCTATAGCTGACTACAATGTTGCTATAACTTCATCTAAACAATTTGCTATAGTTCCTGCTACTGTTACTGCTTCTGTAGTACAAACTATGTCTTCTAGTGATAGAAAAACTAAAGTTAAATTTACAGTTAACGATGGAAATAACTCTGCTTCAGGGTCTCAATCTGATGTATCTGTACAATTAACTAATTTAACTTTCACTGCTTGAGGAACATATTCAGGATCATATAGAATATATGTTGATGGACAATCTTCACAATCTGCTACTGCTCTTCTTTCTGGAGGTACATTAACATTTACAGGAGGACAATTAGCTTCTCTATATGGTGCTGCTACAACTACTTCTAGTGAAACTTATGTAATAGAAATGGTTGATGCATTAAGTGCTGGTAACAATGCTTCATTAACACTTATTAAACAAGGTGTTGAGTACAGTGCTGTTAATGTAGACAATGCTACTGGATTAACTACTAATGCTACTTCTGAACTTGAATTAGGTTCTGCTGTTGGTAACTAGTTTTATCTAGATTAAACTATTCATTTAGTTTTCTAAAAAAATCCCCACTTCCGCAAGGAAGAGGGGATTTTTTGTTGTCTTGATTTTTAAGGGAAAGATATAATTTTGATTTTGAAAATTAATATATATAATATTAGTGATTTATAATTAAAGATTAAAACTATGAAAAAATTATATTCATTATCTGAGGCTCAAAGAATTTGAACAAAAATTATAGAATTGCAAGCAAAAGAGCTAAAAGAAGATTTATTAAAGGCTAAGACAAAATCTATAGATAATAAAAATTTAACACATGTATAAAGTATATTTTGATGAAAGTTTTTTCGATTGATTGAATTATTTTGTCTCATCTATGAAAAATTATTATTCTAATTTTTATAGTAATACAGGATTATATGATGAAGAAAAAATTGTAGAATGATATTTTGAAAAATATGAAAAAATGAAAACAGATATATTTAATGATATACACAATATTTGTGAGAATTGAATTATATGAAGAAAAATGACTTATGTTTTTGAAAAAATAGAAAATTGTTCTTTTATTTTTAAATATTGAAATTATACTATTTCATTTACTGCTATAAAAAATGATTTAGATAAAAAAATAATTGTAAATACATTAAGGATTGAAATTTAATTAATTTATAAGTATATTTAGTCATTAGATGTGGATTTTTTTTGGACTAATTTGGTTTTGTATTTTTTTGAAAAAGATTATAATGATATTGTTTAAAAATTAATTATAGAATTATGAAAAAAATTAATTGAGAAATTTATTATGATGAAAAAGAATTTTCTGATATAATTGAAAAAGGTATTATTAACCAATCTGAAATATTAAGAAAAAATTTAAGAGAAAAAAGGAATAAAAATAATTTTGTTAAAGAATTTGCTTATGTATAGAGTATATTTTAAAAATGATACTTCTAAATATATTCTGGATTATTTTGAAAATTATAGAAAATATTATGAAAGTTTGTATGAAGATAGTTGAATATGGTCTGAAAATCAAATAGTAAAATGATATTTTAATGAATCACTAAATAGACATAATGAATTAAAGAATCTAATTATAAATTGATTAAAAGTAGAAAATGTATTATGAAGAAAAGATAATAATTTAGTTATTATAAAATGGAGAACAAAATATATTTTTATAAATTATGAAGAAGATATAAGCTTGAATGAAAGATATGTTTTGAATATTTCAATTAGGTAAAAATTATTAAATTTTCCAAAAAAAATCCCCATCTTCCGAAAGGAAGAGGGGGATTTTTGTTGTCTTGATTTTTTGAACTGATTGGATATAATGAGAGTGTTATTTGATAATTATAAAAAGTATGAGTAATGAAGAAATAGATCTAGAAGCTTTTAAAAAAGCTGGGTTTAGTTATGAAGAGATAGAGAGTGTAAAAAGGTGATTAAGTGATATAGAAAATTGAAAAGTATATACAGAAAATGAATTTTATTCAAGATTAGATAAAAGGTTATTTTCTAATCAAAAGTCACATGTTTAATATATATTATACTCCAGAATCAGAAGATAATCTAGCTGAGGTTTTTACTTTTATATCATGAGATAATGTATTTTATGCAGTAAAAGTAATAGCAAGTATAAAAACAACAATTGATATTTTGAAAATTTTCCCATTATCATGACAATCAATTGATACTTCTAGAAGAATGGTTGTAGATTCTAAATATAGGTATAAAATTATTTATACTGTTAAAAATAGCAATGTTTATATTTTGTCTATATCTAAATATAAAAGTTATTAAAACTCTATTTATTTAGTTTTCTCAAAAAAACCCCCTCTTCTAAAGAAAGAGGGGGTTTTTTAATACAAGTTTTATTTTACATCAACTATTTCTATATCAAATTTAAGAGTTTTACCAGCTAGTTCATGATTTAGATCTAGGGTTATCTCTTTTTCATTTGCTTCAGATATAGTCAGCATGCCAAACTGAGTTGGAAGCTTTTCTCATATCTCAAGTTTATATCAAGCATTTTCAAAAGAACTTAAGTCATCTCTATTAACTATTTGTTTTTTAGATTCATCATATTCTCAATAAGCATCTTTTGCTTCTATTATTAGAGTTTTTTTCTCTCAAGTTTTCATTCCAATTACTCAAGCATCAAATCATGCTATCATTTGCCCAGCACCTGCAGTAAATTCAAGAGGTTCTCATCTTTTGTACGAGTTATCAAATTCTGTTCAATCCTCAAGTGTTCCTATGTAGTTCAGTGATACTGTACTTCAACTTACAATAATTTTTTCATTCATAACATTTTGTTCGTTAGTGGTTAAATTGTCTTTATTCTCTGCTGATTTTTCTTCATCTCATCATTTAAAACATGATGTAAGACTTATACTTAATATGCTTAAAATAAAAATAGTTACTATTTTGTTCATAGATATTATTTCTTAGAAACTAATCTGATCTTTTTATTTGATGTTTTATTATCAAAAAGACTTAACATATATTGTAAGAATTTTTCATCATTTTCAAAACTTTTTATTGAAGTTCTTAATTTATCTATATTTACAACTACAAATTTTATATCTTTATCCAGTTCCAAAAACTTTTTTAGATCATCAACTTTTATTTCAGGGGCAAAATCTATTTGATAGTTTACTCATACTTTTTTTATATTTGTTATCTTATATTTTGATGCTTTTATTCTAAGTCGAATTATATCAAATAAATTTTGTTCCTGTTTTTCTATTTTTCAATTTATATTTTTGAAATCTTCTATTAGTAATTCTAAGTCATTTTCTTCTTCTATGTTTTCTATTTCTTTGTAGAAGTTTATTTTGTCAGTTTCAGAATTGAAATAATTATCATTTATGTAACACTCAATATTTAAATCAATTATAGTGTCTATTATCTTTATATTATTTTTTGCATTTTTTAATTCAAAAATCTTTTTTTCTAGTAATTCCAGAAAAATGTTGACACCTAAATCTTTATTTTGTCCACTTTGTCTAATACCAAGAATATCTCATCATCATCTGATTTCTAGATCTTTCATTGCTAGCTCAAATCAAGCTCAAAGAAAACTATAGTCGACAATTGTCTTTAATCTTTTAGCCGTATCTTTGTCTATATTTTCTTTTTTATATAGTAGGTGGCAGTATCATTGTGTATCACTTCTACCAACTCTTCATCTAAGTTGGTGGATTTGAGCAAGTCAAAAGTTTTCACAGTTATTTATAAAAATAGTGTTAACATTTGAAAAGTCTATCCCATTTTCTATAACCGTTGTAGACAAAAGTATGTCGTATTTTCTGTGCTTGAAGTCTATTATTCTATCTTCGAGTTCATCTCAAGTAAGTCTACCGTGAGTTATTACTATCTTTTTATCTGGAAATAATTCTGATAACATATTTTTAATTATGTCTATATTTTCTATTCTATTGTGTATAAAAAATACTTGTCATCATCTAGAAAATTCATTTTTGCATCACTCTAGTATAACATTTTCATCAAATTTTGATATAAGTGTTTTTATACTTTTTCTTCACATAGGAGGCTCTTTTATGATTGATATGTCTCTTACATTTGCTAGAGCCATATTTAGACTTCTTGGAATAGGAGTTGCAGACATAGACAATGTGTCTACTTTGATTTTTATTTTTTTAAGTTTTTCTTTGTCTTCTACTCAAAATTTATGTTCTTCATCAACTACTATAAGTCATAAGTTTTTAAATTTAACACTTTCAGATAGAAGTTTATGAGTTCATATAACTAAATCTATTTCTCAATTTTCAAGTTTTTTTAATACTTCTTTTGTATGTTTAACTGACTCGAGTCTGGTTAGTACCTCAATTTTTACTCAAAAATCTGAAAATCTTTCAATTGCTTTTTCATAGTGTTCGTAAGCAAGTACAACAAGAGGGGAAATAAAACATGCTTGTTTTTTATTTATTATACAATTATAAATAGCATTGAAAGCAACCTCAGTTTTACCAAATCACACATCTCATACAAGTAATCTGTCCATATTTTTAGTTGAGTTCATATCAGAAAGTATATCTTCAATTGCTTGCATCTGTCATTCTGTATATATGTATGGAAAGTTTCTTTGAAACTCTTTTTCTTTGTCTATAAGTCTTTCAAATTTGTGTCAATTATGGACAATTCTATTTGCATAAATTTCAAGAAGCTCTTTTGCTATTTTTTCTACATCTTCATTTACTGCCTTTATTTTTCTATCCCACTCTTTTGTATTTAATCAAGTTAATTCTGGATTTTCGTTTCAAACATATTTACTAACTCTTGCAACTTCACTAATAGGAACAAAAAGTTTATCATCATTTTTATATTGGATTTCTAGATACTCTTTTCTTACACCATTTAATTCTTTTATAACTATTCCATTAAATATTCATATTCAATGATCTATATGAACTATATAATCGTTGTTACTTATCTTCAGAAGTAAATCCAAGTCTGCTTTGAAGTTTTTCTTGACTCTTTTTTTTATAAATATTTTAGAAATATTATCATCACAAATAACTATATTTTTTGGTGTTTCAAATGATTTAAATAAATTTTCATTCGATTCAATTATTGTATAGTTTTTTATGTTGTTTAGATTTGCAAAATTTTCAATTAGTTTTTTATTTTTTGTAAAAATTATTTTTGATTTATCTTCGCTTAATTTATTTTTAAGATCTTCAACTATGTCTATCTCCAAATCTTTGATTTCTAGATTTGTAAAATTTCATCTTTGTCATATGAAATCAAAAGAACAAAAGTTATCTAAACTACTTGTAAGAAATTCATAATCTTTATGAAAATCTAAGCTGTCAAAAATCGTAAATATATCGGGGTTAAAATGACTTTCAAATTTTATTCATTTAACTCAAAATCAATTTTCTGATTTTGACTCTGTCAAAATCTTGAATAAGGAATTCAGTTCTCGTTTATTTCATAAAATTTTAAAGTCATTTTTAGTTTGATTTGAGTTTATTTTAAATTCTTTATTACTTCATATATAAACCTCACTCAATTCTTTATCCTTAGCAAAGTCTCAATGTATTCTTTCCTTTACCCATATTTTCTCTATATTATCTCACCAAAAACTTATTTTGAATTCCTTTTTTCAGTCCAGAGTAATTACATATATCAAATCTCATACCTTTCTATATGATCAATTTGAAAAATATTCGCTGTAACTATATCAAATTTGTGTCAATTTGTGAATAAGTTCTGATTGTTCTATATATGAATCAACTTTTAAGTATAAGCTAGTTTTTTTTGCTTCATATAAATTTATTTCAGAGTTTATAAGTGTATCTATTTTTACAGTAAATAGATTATCAGAATCATTTAGAATTAAATCTAGTAGGGTAGCCTCATTTTTTATTTCTATTAAATTTTTTCAAAAATAATGTAGTAATTTTTCATATATTTTTATGTATTTATCATCTTCTAGTACAAGTAGACTTTTTTTATTTAAGTCTTTTAAAATTATACTTTTTGAAAAATAGTTGCCTGTGGAAGTATAACTTTTTTTATTTTCTAGATTTATATTTAGGTGAAGCATTTTCTATATCTAAGTCATTAATTTAAAAATTGTTAGAATTATATTTTTTATTTTGAAAAATGGAATTTTTTCTTAAGATATTTTAGTAATCCTTAAAATTTGTATATATATGAATCTATTTTTAAATGCAGTATCTTCAAATTGAGTAATAATTGTCTTTGACAATAATAGACAGATTATAGACAGTGAAAACATTTCAATTTTGTGACAAGAATCAATAAAACTAATAGATATTATAGACAGCTTTCTACTGAAAAATAATGTTAAATTTACTGATATTAATAACATAGTTGTAGTTAATTGACCTGGAAGTTTTACTTGAATCAGAACAATTGTTTTGGTTGTAAATACTTTGGCTTTCCTTAATAAAAATATGTTACTTACTCCAATTTCATATTTTGACTTATATAAAAATTATCCTATAATAAAAGCTTCTTCAAAAAGAGATTTATTTGTAAAAAACGATAAAAATAGTATAATAGAGGTTGTAAATAATGAAGATTTTTTGAGTGAGTTCTCTGAAATAAAAATAATCGAAGAATGAGAATATATTTGAGATTGAGTTTTTAATTCAGTTATTGATTATTATTCAATATTAAAAAATATAGAACTTACAAATAAAAAGCAAATTGAAGCATTTTATGTAAAAAAACCAAACATATGCTAAATAAAAAATAAAAAATAAAAAATAAGAGATCAAAAATTTTTATATTATCTTTTATTTATTATTTCTTATCTTTTATTTATATAATTTATGTCATGACATGTAGTTATAGAACATTCTAGACCTTGAGAGGTTATGGAACTTGTTGTTAGAAGACACTGGATTGTTTATGTAATAGTTTGATTAAATTTTCTTGCTTGATTATTTGCAAGTATAGGTGTTTTGGTAATGTTTTCTTTTCAAGCATGGGTAAATCTACTTATAGTTGCTTTTTGGATGTTTTTCTCACTTTTTTTGTTTATAGAGTGGTTAAATCATGAACTTGATTTATTTGTTGTAACTAACAATAGAATTATATGAATAGACCAAATATCTTTTTTAAATAGAAAAGTTTCTGAATGTAATCTGTGACAAGTGCAAGATGTATGATCTTTAACTAAATGATTTTTTGCAAATATATTAAATTACTGAACTATATCTATACAAACAGCATGAAATGCCGCAAATTTTATTATGGAATTTGCTCCAGAACCAATTGAAACATCAAGAAAAATTCACAATATAGTAGATCACTATAGAGATTCTCATAGTACTTGAAAGGTAAAAACTGATTGAAGTGTAGGAGAGATGATAAAATGAAAAGTTGAATAAGCGATAAAATGAATAGTTAATATAAATATTACTAATCAATTATTCACTTAGTCATTTCATCAATTTATCATCATTGCATCTCAAAAAGAAAAAAATCTGTATTTTTGGCTTATAGCATAACTATAAGCTTTTTTTATATTTTCTTTTCAAGCAAGAGCTGAAACTAGCATCATAAGAGTTGATTTAGGTAGGTGAAAATTTGTTATAAGATTATCTATAAATCTCCATTTATATCAAGGGTAGATAAATATAGAGGTTTCTTTTTCTCAGTATCAAAGAGTTCAGTTTTCATCTGTAAAACTTTCAAGAGTTCTAACTGATGTAGTTCAAACTGCTGTTATTTTTTTTCCTTGTTTCTTATAATTATTTAATCTAATGGAAGTTTCTTTATCTATACTTATTAGTTCAGAGTGCATATTGTGTTCTAGTATATTTTCAGTTTCAACAGATTTAAAAGTCCCAAGTCAAACATGAAGTAAAACTTCTTCTATAATTACTCATTTACTTTTTAGTTTTTCTAATAATTCTTCTGTAAAATGAAGTCAAGCAGTAGGAGCTGCTACACTTCAGCTATCTTTTGAGTATATAGTTTGATATCTGTTTGAGTCATCAAGTTTCTCTTTGATGTATGGTGGAAGTGGTGTTTCTCCAATTTTTTCAATTATTTCCAAGAATTCTATTCATCATATATTAAACTCTACTATTCTTCATGAGTCTGAGATATCTTTTATAGTAGCAGAGAGTGTTTTATTTCCCCCTTGATAAAGGGGGCTTACCAAAACTTGCCCCCTTTTGTAAAGGGGGGTAGGGGGTTTTTGTTCTAATATTACTTTTGTTCATACTTTCAATTTCTTTCAAGGATAAACTAGACAATCCCAAGTTGTATTATCGATTTGTTTGTGAAGAAAAATTTCACATTCTTTTCATCACACTATTACTCATTTCAATCTAGCATTTATTACTTTTGTTTTGTTTACTACAAGTACATCATTTTCTCATAAATAATCTACCAGATCATAAAAGTGTTTATCTTGTATGTCTCATGTTTTTTTGTCTATTACCAAAAGTCTAGAATGGTCTCTAGGGTAAATAGGAGTTTGTGCTATAAGTTCAGTTGGTAAATCATAGTCAAATTCTGAAAGCTTCATAAAGTGAGATTAGTTTTAATTTCGATTATTATAGAAAAAATTTTCAGATTGCAATAAAAAAATAAAGCTAGTTGTTAGCTAGCTTTGGATTATACAAATTTTATTTCATATCAACTTAATCATAACAAATTTAATTGTCATTTTACTATATCTTTTCTTAAGTAGTCAATTCAATTTTTTAAAGTATCACTTTCTATTCATGAAATTTTTATTTCTTTTCAATTTATTTCTACTTTTGAATTTTGAGCTCAGAATTCTTTAAGTTTTGTTTCAATTATAGCAACTAGTCCAATATCCTTATCTTTATTATTTGGATCTTTTGCTATTTTGTATGCTTCTTCTTCGGATAAATGGTCTTTTGTATATTGTTGATATCATATATATCATATCATTGCAATCATAGCAATTGCAAAAGCTTGTTTTTGTTTTGGTGTTATCTTATATACTTTCAGTTTTTCTGCAGCTTCTTTTGCTATGTTTCATAAGCTTGTTGAACTTGAAACTATAGCTTTTCATGTCATCCAAGAAAATCTTGTAGTTCACCTTAATATTTCATATACATCTACACCAGGTTTAATTAAATATGGTAAAACTCATTTCATCCCTCATTTTATCAAATGGTATCAATCTAAAGTAAGAAGAGCAGCTCACATTGTTGCATCTCATATTCATGTAACTTTTCATTCTGTATCTAATCATATTCATCAAATCATCATAACAGGTCATATTACTGGAATTATCATCCATATATCTTCTTTTAAAGCTTTTATTGGTTCTTCACTTGTAATAGCCATTCATCATACAGCAATAATAGGTAATTTTCCTAAAACCCCTCTAAGTATATCAGGTCAAGCCTGATTTAACTCTTTTATCCAAGTTTTGAAATTTGTAGCATTATCAAATGCAAATGTCAATCTATCTCAATTTCTAGAAACATGTGCTAATTTTTGAGATTCAAAAACTTTAAATAATTTAGCTGGTCATCATTTTCACTCTGAGGCTAATCTTTGTTGCATATCTAAAGTATCGTTTATACTCGTATAAAATTCATTTAATCTTCAAGTTTGATTTCTAGTAAAATTTCATTTAAAATTTTTCCATTCCCATTTTTCTATGTTAATTCTTGCTTTTCAAACCTCTGTTTTAGCTAATTCTGAGATTTTTGAACTAACTCAATCTTTTGGCATATTATCAGGGATAGACTCAATACTTTTTACTAATCAATCAAATTTTTTTGCTAATTCTTTTCAATCTGTAGTTTTTGTAAAATATTCTAATATTTTACTTTTTTCATATCAAGAGCTATTTAATACTTTTAATAATTTATAATTATTCTGCACTGCTTCTGCTTTCAATCTTGCATCATTTAATATCGGTATTCATCAAAATTTTGTTGCATTTTCTCATAAAGCACTTTCTATTTTTGCAAAGTCTCTGATTAGTTTATCATAATTGTTAGTCATAGAGTTTGCAAACATAGAGAATCAATTTGCAGAAGTATCAGTTAAAAATGAGTTCAAAAGTTTATAACTTCAATATCATAATCATCAAAGTATAGAAAAGAAAAGTCATCATTCTCTATAGATTAATGCTATTGATTTTTCTTTTGCTTCTGCATCCATTTCATTTACCATATTTCAAAAATTTTCCAGACTAATTAATTTTTTTACTCAAAATGCCTGTCAAATTCAATTTATTGTCAAAACTATACTGTTAACTCATTTTTCTGCGAAATCAAAGGCTATATCATAAGTATCTACTATTCATCTTGTAACTAATCAAAAAGTAAAAAATACAGATGTTAAAACGATATTACTTAATACTCAAAATGAATCTTTTACAAATATTCAATTTTTGAAAGGATCTTTAACTTTTTCTAAGAACTCTCTTAATTTATCATCGTTTAATTTTCCATAGGATTCAGTTATTAGTTCATTTAACTCTTTAAGTTTTTCTGGTTTTTTTGAAAAATCAATTCCATATCTTTTTGAGATGTCTTTTGGTATTGATACTTTTAATTGATTTATAAGTTCTTCTTTTGTTTTTGGATCATTAAAATCTAATTTTAATTCTTCAATTTCATCTCACATTTTCCCAGCTACTTCTTTTGCTTTATTCACAATATTTAAATTTAATCCAAATAATTCTCATAACCATTTAAATATTCATCAGATAATAGGAATTGATGCTAAAAGTGTAAAAATTGGAGTAAGTAATTCTTGAACTCATTCTTTCATTGCACTTATTGTTTCTTGAATAGGTTCTAATGCTGCAGTTGCTCATGCAATTGTTAATGGAACTCAAGCATGAGGAATTGATTTTTTTAAATTATTTTGTGTTTCTTGTACTAACTTCTTTAAGTTATCTTTGCTTTCAGCATTAATTGTATTAATTTTTCATTCTAGAAATTTTTTAAAGATTAAAGCTTTTTCTTTTGTATCAGTTATATTTATTTCTTCTCTAAGTTTTTTTAATTCATCTTCAGTTAATTCAATTATATCGCCATCATCTAGTCATTCTGGTAATTTAAAATCAACTAAATTAAATTCTTCTTTTAGCTCTTTTATTGTTTTTTCTTGATTTTGTGTTTTAAATTTCTCTATTTGAGTTGATCCCATAATTTATAAATTATTATAATATCTATTATAATTTTACCATAATTACTTTTTAAAAGCAAAAAAGCACTGAATTTTTAGTGCTTTTTATGGTCTTAATTTTTCTAATAGAATTGTTCTATTTACAATATCTGGTCAAGGGAATAATATAGGAGTGTAAAATTCCCCTTGAGGATTAACTGAGTTTACCAATTTTAGAAATAGTGATTTTTCTAATCAAACAATAGATATAACACCAATTATTTTTCTATCATAAAAAATTGGAGATCATGATAATCCACTAAATATTGTTTTTTTGTTTTTTGAAATATCATCACTTGTAATTTGTAGTCAGGCTTCTATAAAATATTCATTTATTTTTTTTACTAGTTCATCGAATCTAATAAATCAAATTAATCTTCAATCTCAAAAATCATCGATATCATTAATGTCAAACTCAATATTTATAGTATAAAGTCTTCATCAATAATTAAAAGGTAATTTTCATATGACTTGAACGGTTTTTCAAAGTAAATCAGTATTTCTTAAATTTAAATCATAGGATAAAGGAGTAAATTTTGTTTTATTTTTCATTTTTCATATTTTGAAGTCTCAATTATGAAATGTTCAATCAAAATTATTTGAACAATGTTCAGCAGTAACTACATAATTTTCTCATTTTATAGATATGTTTGATATGTTACATAGTCATCATGAATTATTCATACCAAGTCTAGTGCTGTTTTCTAAGACATAGTTTCAAAAATCACTAGATTTAACATGTCATGGTATCGTAAGAGCTAGAAAAACAGCCATAGAAAATTCTCAAATGACTATTTTTAATTTTTTATTTAACTCTTTAATTTTAGGATTATTTGAAAAACTAAGTTTATTCATAATTTGTAATTTTTATACATCTATTTCTTCAGGGAAAGGTGTACCAAGTCATCAAACTACATTTGAAGTGTTGTTTTCGTCTTGTTGATTTTGTTCTGAAGGAGTTCATGTATTATTATCTGTATTTTGGTCTAGTATAGTTTCTGTTTCAATATTTTGAGGAGGGGGTGTGTAATTTTCTTCTTCATTAACCTCTTCATTATCAAATATTCAAGTATTCCATGGAGATATTCCATATATTTCATCAATTATTGTCCAAAATGCTCAAGCAAATACTAGCTCAGCATAAGATATAGCTGTTTCTTTAGTTCATACTAAAAATGATGATAATACTCATATTTCACTACTTCAATCTGGTTCGAATCAAGGTATAGTCTCTCAATTTTCTGGTTTAGAGTCTCATAAAAATCATAGTCAAGTTGCAAATGCTAAAAATCAAGCTTGTTTAGCCCCAACACTTCACCAAGATATATTTTTATCTCAATTTAGAAGTATTTTTACTCATTCTCATGGTTTTCATTTTGTTATACTATTTACAAATGAAAAAATATCGAGTGGTTTTAGAGCTGAAGCACTTATATTTACTTGACCATGATATTGGACGATAAAATTGTAATGGATTGTACCATCAAGCACTTTCTTTTAGCCATTTTCTAAATTTTACATCAAGTTCTCACATCTTTGTATCACTAATTTTTTTTAGAATTTCTTGTCTCATAGTTAATACATCGCTACTAAAAGTAGGAAATGCTTTATTTAGTATTTTACTAGCAATTGTAGGATTATTTAATATAGAATTACTTTCTTCTTTTGTAGCTAATCTAAATCAATCTCAATCTTTTATCATTACTGTTCAATCTGCTCTTACTTTTGTATTTTTATCTATTTTAATTTCTCATAATTCTCATTTTGTTCATTGCTTTATTTCTTTTAATGATTCTTCTGAATTTCTAATTAATGTAGTTTTTTGATCTGACTCTGTTATTTTACTTTTTAATTTAGTTTTGGTAATTTCATTTCACTTTGAATCTTTAAAAAAAGTTTCTCACTTTGTTGTTTTAATTTTTGTGTAATTTTCTCATCAGATATTTACAGTTTTTCAGTTATCTAATTCTTTAAAAATAAGTTCATTCGCTCTTGTTTTTTGGAAAAAAGATAGTGTTCAATGGTAGTTATTAGTGTCAATATTTCTTAAAATATTTCAACTAGTGTTTACTGGAGGAACTGTTTCTCAATAAACATTAGTATTACTTGATGTGTTATTAGTAGTATTTTCAGTTCCTTTTGGTTTTTCAGGAGATGAATTTTGAGAATCTTCAGTTTTTCTCATTGCTCTTATATTATCATCAGTTTGTTTTTCCATTTGTTTTGCAATATCGTCTCTTCAAACTGCAGAAGCCATTCTTTGTCTATTATATGATTCCAAGGTTTTATTAGCAAAATCTTTTCTAATCTTTCAAAAATCATGTCATCTTAAAAATATAGGTAACAATGCCCAAATTAGGTTGTTATGAACTGCATCTGCATAGCTTACATTTCAATCATTTCTTAGATAGTCAGAAACTGCTCATATATTTACATCGATTACAGCTTCTCATGCGGTAACTCATGCAAGACGAGAATATTTTGCCGCTTTTGTTCATTCTTCAGCTATTCTAAGAATTCTATTTCATATTTTTATCGTTGCTCATCAAACTCAAAAAGTTCATATATTTATTCATAATTCTTTTCATCAAACAGACCAATGTTCCATAAAGTAATTATCCCCGTGATTAAGCATCATTCAAGCTGTTGCTACAGTTCATCAAACAATAGCTCAAGTAATTATTCATGGTACAAATCAGACACTTCATACTTGTGCTCAAGCATATATTCATGCTACTATTACTCAGATATCTATTCATCATAGTTTTATACCATCCCAAGTTGATTTTTTCCATCAATTTGTTCATTCTATTTCTCTTAGTAGTGCAATTGCTTTTTTCTGTTCGTCTGTTAATGTTTTTTGATCAAATGAATCTAGATATTTTTTCAATTCTTTTTCGTATTCTGAAGCTAATTTTTTTGATTCTTCCTCTGTTTTATCTTTTACCAACTTATTTTCAAAAATAGTTTTTTCAGGAGTTCATTTTGCTAATTCTTGAGCTATATAATCAGATACTCAAGTTCATTTTAATCTACTTAAAACTTTTAAGAAGTCAGGTCTTTGAGGTGGTTTTTTTATTGAAGAAAGTATACTTAATGAAATTTGGCTAGATATATCATAATCTTTCCAGTGTTCATTTTCTATTGTTAAATTTCAAGCAAAATAGTTTGCCAGAGTTATTTTTAGTTTATTTACATAATCTATATTTTCTTTAGTTGCTTTTCAACTTAATAATAATTCATTAATTTTATATATTAGGTTATTATAATTGGTAATCAATATAATTTTACTATCATTTTTTTGTTTTTTTGTTTTTAAGTCTCAGAAGCTATCTATACTTTTTGCTGTTTCTAAAAATGTTTTATATAGAGAACTTATTTCATTAATGATCGTTCTAGTATTTATGTTTTCTTGTTTAAATTCTTTTCTTTCAGTTCTTGGAAAGGTAGGTAGCATAGGATTACTATTTCATGTTTCTTTTTCCACCTCATTTTTATTCTCTTCTGGTTTTTCTCAAATAGAAATAATATCTCAAACTTTTATATATATTTTATCTCATTTTGTTCAATTTTTTTCTATCTCTATTTCTGTTATTTTATCTCAAACTTTTTTGTATTTTCATGTAAATACTCAGTTCTCATTTGAATTATAAGCAATTTTATCTCATTTTTTTAGGTTGTAATTATTTACAATAATAAACTCTCTATCGTTTATTTCAAAAAATACTTCTATGGGCTTCTCATTTGCAGGTTTTTCTTTATCTGTAGGAGTTGGAGTATTTGGTTTACTTCATTCTCATGTATTTCAACCTACATTAACTTTTACTTTGGCAACTTTGTCTCTTGTATCTTTTTGAATTTTTGATTTGTATGCTTCTAACCATTTATTTAATAAATCCTCATATTCTTTTGTTGAATACTTCTTTTCAGATAGTTCTTTTTCTACCCATTTTTTAATATCTTCTAGTTTTTCTCTTGTTTGTTTTTCTATTTTTTCAGGAGTATCTCAAGCATTCAGCATATCAAGAGAGGTTTCTATATGCCATTTATTGATTCAAAATAAACTCATAAGTTTGTTTTTAATAAAATAATCTTTAATAAATTTTATCATATATTTAAAATCAAATCAATTATTTATTATTGACATAACATCTTATTATCGTATTAATATTTTCTTGTAATATTTTTAAAATTTATATAATAATAGAAATTAGTTTTTAATACTTCTATAAATGTTCACTCGTATTTTAAAATATTCACTAAAAAATATACTTAGAAATAAATTTCTATCTATTTCTTCTGTTTTAGTTTTAACTCTACTTATGTTTTTTATAAACATACTTTTAGTTGTTCATAATATCAGTTTTAAATTGATTGATTCAATTAATTCAAAGCTTAGTATTTCACTTTATTTAAAAGATTGATACGATAAAAATTCTTTAGAAGTAATTGATCTTATGAAAGATATTCAAAGTACTTCATCTTCAATTAAAGCAATTTATAAGACAAAAGATGAATTATTGGAAGAATTAAAAGAAAAAGATCCAAAACTAGTTTGAATACTTGAAAAAGAAAATCCACTTCCAAACACTATCTTGGTTTCAAATATAGCTCTTAATGAATATTCAACTTTAAATTGAAATATTTGAAAGAAACTGTATTTGCTAGATAATTGAAATAAATGAGATAAGAATCAAAATTTTGCAGATTATAAGGCTCAGTATGAAAGAATTGAAAGAGTAATTATGATTTTGGATGCACTTAGGTTATGACTGTATGTTATTATTGCAATATTTTTACTTTCTATATCTGTTATAGTTTACTCTGTTATTTGAAATTTTATATATTATTATAGGGATGAAATATATATAACTAAATTAGTATGATGAAATAATATATTTATATATTGACCATTCAGTCTTCAATGAATTATTTATTCATTTATATCATTTATTTTCGCTACAATATTTTTTCTATTATTGGTAAGCAATATTAATTTCATATTTTCATTAGAACATTCATTTGACTTTTTATTTAATAATTTCTACTTAATATTTTTTGTGGAGTTAATTATTTTTATAATTATAGGGGCATTAAGCGGATACTTTTCATCTAAAAAATACATAAATAACTAGATTTAATGGCTATTTTTAGCTATTTATATAAAAATTTAAAAAAAGTTAAAAAAATATTTGCATTAATTAAAAAATTTTATATAATTTGCCTCGCTTAATTACTTTAAGCAATAATTGTTTTTGCATGGGGGTGTAGCTCAGCTGGTTTAGAGCGCAGCACTGTCACTGCTGAGGTCGCGGGTTCGAACCCCGTCACTCCCGCCATAAAAACAGTTTTTGGGGCCTTAGCTCAGTTGGCTAGAGCGCCTGCTTTGCACGCAGGAGGTCAAGGGTTCGACTCCCTTAGGCTCCACCATTTAAAGTGATGCTTTATTTTTTTATTTAGAGACTATGACTGGGTGTGGTAAAAGACCAAGAAGATTAAATTATGCTGTTAATAAAATGTCAACTAAAAGTTGAAGTAAAGTTTTTAATGCTGCAAAAGCATATAAAAAATTATTACAAAGAGTTGAATTTGAATGACAAACTAAATGGTTAAGTAATGCTTTGGAATTTGCTAAAGCAAAATTGAAAAAATATTGAATAAATCCTAACAAAATATAGTATGGCTAGATTGACTTGACATGCACACAGAAAACTTAGAAGAGTTCTTAAAAATATTGAAAAAAAAGTAAGAAAGAAAGTTTCTTAAATTTTTTGTTTTTTTAAAGTTTTTAATATAATTAAAAAACTTATTATAATATATTTTATTTTATTATTTTTATTATTATGGCTTTTGATAGATCTAAACCACATATTAATATTGGTACAATTGGTCATGTAGATCATGGTAAAACTACTACTACTGCTGCTATATCTGCTGTTTTAAATGCAAAATATTGAACTTGAGAAGTTACTGCTTTTGATAAAATTGATTCTGCTCCAGAAGAAAGAGCAAGATGAATTACTATCAATACTGCTCATATTGAATATGAAACAGCTACAAGACATTATGCTCATGTAGATTGTCCTTGACATGCTGATTATGTTAAAAACATGATTACTGGTGCTGCTCAAATGGATGCAGGTATATTAATTGTAGCTGCTACTGATGGACCTATGGCACAAACTAGAGAACATATATTATTATCTAGACAAGTTTGAGTTCCATACATAGTTGTTTTCTTAAACAAATGTGATATGGTTGATGATCCAGAAATGTTAGAATTAGTTGAAATGGAAATCAGAGACTTATTAAATAAATACGAATTCCCTGGAGATACTACTCCAATTATAAGAGGTTCTTGATTAGCTGCTTTAAATAATCCAAAAGATTTTGAATGAGCTGCTAAACCAATACTTGACTTATTTGATGCTATAGAAAAATGGGTACCAGTTCCTGAAAGAGCTTTAGATAAACCATTTTTGATGCCTATCGAAGATGTTTTCTCTATTAAAGGTAGAGGTACTGTAGTTACTGGTAAAATTGAACAATGAGTAATTAAAGTAGGTGAAGATGTAGAAGTAGTTGGTATCAGAGATACAAGAAAAACTACTGTAACATGAGTTGAAATGTTCCATAAACTATTAGAACAAGGTCAAGCTTGAGATAATGCTTGATTACTTCTAAGAGGTATTGAAAGAGATGATGTTGAAAGAGGTCAAGTTCTTGCTAAACCAGGATCTATTAAACCTCATACTGTATTTGAATCTGAAGTATATGTACTTACAAAAGATGAATGAGGAAGACATACTCCTTTCTTTAAATGATATAAACCACAATTTTACTTCAGAACTACTGATGTAACAGGTGATATTGAATTACCTGCATGAGTAGAAATGGTTATGCCAGGTGATAATATCAAAATGACTGTTACTCTTCAATCTCCAATCGCTATGGCTGAATGATTAAGATTTGCGATAAGAGAAGGTGGTAGAACTGTTGGTTCATGAGTTGTTGCAAAAATAATAAAATAATAAAATCTGATATCAAGCCTTTCTTAAAAGGAAGGGCTTGAAATTTAGCTTATATTAAAATTTTATTAATACTATAATGACTAAAAAGAATACTCAAAAGATAAGAATAAGTGTAAAATCTTTTGATCATAGATTATTAGATGAAGCTGTAAAAAAAATTGTAACTATAGCTAAAGATTCTTGAGCTTTAGTTGTTTGACCAGTTCCATTACCAACAAGAATTGAAAAAATTACTGTTAATAGATCTACATTTGTAAACAAAGATGCAAGAGAACAATTTGAAATAAGAAGACATAAGAGAATTGTAGATATTCAAGAACCTACTCCAAAAACTTTGGAGATGCTTCAAGATATCAGTATACCTAGCTGAGTAGGTATTGAGATAAAAGCATAAATTTAAATCTTCAATTATGAATTACGAATTACGGGTAATTGAAGATAGTAAAAAATTATATTCGTAATTCGTAATTTTTTAATTCGTAATTGAATAAAATGTCTAGAATTTGTGAAGTAACTTGAAAAAGAACAAGAGTTTGAAATAACAGAAGTCACTCAATGAGGGCTACAAAAAGAAAATTTTACCCAAATCTTTTTTATAAAAATATAAAAGATCCTGAAACTGGACTAGTTTATAGAATTAGAGTTTCTGCTTCTTGAATCAGAACTTTAAAGAAAAAAGGTATAATTTAATAGTAAAAAGTTACAATAAATTGTGACTTTCTACTAATTTTGCCCAGGTGGTGGAATCGGTAGACACGCAGGACTTAAAATCCTGTTCCTTCATCGGAGTGCGGGTTCGATTCCCGCCCTGGGCACCATATATAAATACTAGTGAATAATGAATAAAGAATAGAGAATAATTTTAGTTGATTTTCATTAATTATTCACTATTCACTATTACCTATTAATTAATTGATATTATGTTAAAAATAAGATTAGCTAGAGCTTGAAAAAGAAACACTCCTTTTTATAAAGTAGTTTTAACTGAGCATTCAGCTCCTTCTAAAACTTGATTTAAAGAAGTTTTAGGATTTTATAATCCTATGTCAAAAGAATTTAAAATCAACGATTTAGATAAAGTAAAAAAATACTTATCTACTTGAACTCAATTTTCTCCTAGAGTTGAAAAACTTATGAAAGATAATAATTTATCTGCTTAAATTTCTTAATCCTTCTTTATTATATCGAAGGATTATTTTATTATATAAATAGTTTATCATGCAAGAACTTGAATTTTTACAATATTTAATAGAAAATATAGTTACAAATAAAGATGATATTAAAATTGAAAGAAAAGAAGATGAATTATGAATTTTGTTAACACTTTCAGTTAATAAGGAAGATATGTGAATTATTATTTGAAAAGGAGGAAGTACAATAAATTCAATTAGGTCAATAATGAGGCTTGTTTGAATGAAGTTAAACAAAAGAGTAAATGTAAAAGTTTTAGATTAATAATTTTTATATTATGGTTATAGAAGTTACATATGCCAATGAATCATCATCAGTATTTTGAAGTGTTTTAGATTTAGGAGAATTTCTTCTTTTAGCTATTTCTATATTTGTACTTTTTGCTTCAGTTTTTTCTGTACTTTTTATATTGCGGGGGTGAGTACTTCTTGTCCTTTCATGATGAAAAGATGAAAAAATTAAACCTGCAATAAATACAATTAGATATGCATTTATAGGTTTGGTAGTCACAGTTGCAACTATATTTTTGTTTCCAATTTTTTGAAGATTACTTTGACTTGATGTAAAAAAATATGCAGAGCCTAAAGCTATTTTTTCAAAAATTGAAGAAATTTGATCAAAAGTTTTTTGAAGTTCTTCATCTTGAAATTGATCATCAGATATAAATAAATTAAATGAGGAAGATTTTATAAATTCACTATAACAAAATAAAAACGGATTTATTCCGTTTTTATTTTGTTTTTCAAAAAATATAATAATTCCATTTTTCAAAATTTGTCATTTGTTCTATTATATCATTTTCTTTTTTAATTTGATTTAGTATATTTTTTTCATAGTTAATCATAGAATTAGGATCTGTAAATTTTTTATATTTTTTTTCATCTGTTAAATAAACAACTTTTTCATCTTTATTTTTTAATCACTGTTCTTGTTTAAGAAGTTTATTTTTATAACTTTTTGTATTTTTATAATCAATTAAATCCTCAGCTTTTTCTATACTTTCACTAATCTCTGAATTTAATCTAGATATTTCCTCTATATGCGAATTTATTTTATACTCTTTATATTTATAACTAGATATTAGATATATCATATAAAATAGTATAAAAATTATTACTAAAAATATATATTGTTTTTTCATATTTTCCGATTAAAATTACATTAATTATTTTTATTACTCATATTATAATGAAAAAAATAAAAAATAAATTTATATTTATAATACTTTCTTTAATTGTATTAGTTTTGTGATTACAAGTGTATTCTTCAAGTAATCATATTGATACAAATTCTTATGCATTACTGATAAGTTGAACTTGATATATAGATAATGACTTATTAAAATTTAAAAAAAGACAGATAATTAATGTTTGATCTACTATAAAAACTGTATGAGAAGATAGTGTTGTAGTTATTGAATGGTGAGATAATAGTATAACAAGACTTTGATGAAATTCAGAAGTTAATATAGTAGAAAATTATGTTTCCTCTGATTTAACAAAACTTCAATTCTCATTTAAATTAGTTACATGAAAAACATGGACACACTTAGTATCTATTTTCGGTAAAGATTCATATTTTAAACAGTATATCGATGATGTAGAAGCATGAGTAAGATGAACAGTATTTGAAGTAAATAAAGAAAAAGATTATATTATCGTTCAAGATCATGAAGTAACTTTAAAAAATTTAAAAAATCAAAATGAAATAATTGTATGAGAAAAAAAACCTGTATCTATAAAAACTTTTTCATTTATTGAATTGCAACAATATTTAAATAATCTAAAAAATAATGCATGGGAAGAATTAAATAAAAAATTGGATAAAGAGCTAATACTAAAACTACAATCATCAATAAATAAGTTACATAGTAATAATCCTATAAATTCAATAATTGGGTTATTTTCAGATAAACAAGATATACTAAATTCTTTAAAGAATTGAGATAATATAGACGAAATAAAACTAAAGATATCTAAACTAAACGAATCTGAAAAAGTTAAAATTTTTAATGAAATTTTTACCAAGTACCAAGGTTTAAATTTTTTATCTGTAAATGACGAAAATTATGATAAAAAACTCTATTATAAAGAAGCTTTGTTACAATCATCAACAAATGCTGAAAATACATCTAGTTTAGTTAAAAATACTTTATATGATATAAATGATATTATTGAATCAAATAATTTGATGAAATTAACTGATTCTGTTAAAGTTTTAGCTAATCATAAAGAACTTGTTAAAGAATTAAATATTGATTTTAATAAGTATGTCAATTTATCTTTAGTTCCAGATTGATTAAAAGAAAGTATGATTAATTCACTAACTCCATTAAAAGATATATTGAATATAAATCTTGATTTGTCTTCCTTAAAATCATTAGATTGAGCAGTTAAGTGAAAAATCAATGAATTTTTAGATGAAAATGTAGGATGACTTATAGATTCTATTAAAAACTTAAAAAAATAGTATGACAAATAACTTTTTTAGTAATATTTGGAAAAATAAAAATTTTTTATCAGTGTTCCTTACTACTATAATTTTTTTTATTGTAGTTTTCATTTATTTATCAGGTTTTTGAGCATTAACAGATAAAAATATTCAAAAATGGATTTTTAATTATAGTTGAAAAGCAGATGATAGAATTGTAGTTATTGAAATTGATGAAAAAACTGTTAAATCAAAAGAAAATTGATGACTTTGAAGATTTCCATTTGATAGAGAGGTATATGCAAAAATAATAAAAAATCTTAATGAGGTTTGAGCTTGAGTTATATGATTCGATATTATATTTGCAGATGAGACAAATTTAATGTCAGATTCAATTTTTTCAAAAGCTGTATCAGAAGCAGAAAATATAGTATTGTGAGTCTCAACTATTCCAATTCAACCAGAAAATAATATATTTGAAGCTGAATTACCTATTAATTGATTATTTAAATGAGCTATTTGAATTTGATTTTTCGATGTTTCAACTAGTGTATTAAATAATGTGGCTTTTTCAGTTTCCCCATATAAAAACTATAAAAATTGAAGCTTTGAATATTTTTGAATTACATTATTAAGGGCATATTATTCAATAATTTTTAATGATGAGAATTTTTTAAAATCAAAATTAGAAGTTATTAATAATAATATTACAATCAATAATAAAATAATTATTCCCTTATCTTTAGATTATAATGAAAATATAGAAAATTCAGATATATTAATTAATTATACTAAATCAACAATTTCATACAGATCTTTTATAGATTTTTATAATGATGATGCATTTGAATGATTAAAAAAACAATATTGAGAAAAGTTTCTAAAAGATAAAATTGTTATAATTTGAACTACTCTTAGATGAAAAGATATTTTTAAAACTCCATTAGATGAAGAGTTATGAAAAAATTTCTGAATTTATGTACATGCTAATTTCCTGAATACAGTTTTAACTAAAAATTTTTCTAAATATTTAGATCCTAAGTATGAACTAATACTAATTATTTTACTATCTATCTTATCTATTTATATTAATTTAAATAATTCATGAAAAACTCTTTTCTTTACTAATCTATCAATCTTATGAATTTTAATTTTGTATTTATCAATAGTTTTAAAGTATAATTTAGTTTTAAATTTTCCGTTTGAGTTATTTTTATCTTTTTTGTTAGCTTTACTTCTTTCAAATATAATTAAATATTGAATTGAAAATAAAGATAAAACTAAACTAAACAAAGCCCTTTCAGAATATGTTTCTAAAGATATAGCTGCTGAGATATTGTCATGAGCTTGAGCTATAAATTTGGATTGAGAAAAGAAAAGAATTTCAATTTTCTTTTCAGATATACAATGATTTACAACTATAAGTGAAAGATTTACTCCTGAAGAACTTATATCTTTTCTAAAGGATTATTTAAATGAAATGTCAAATATAATTATGGATAAGAAATGACTTATAAATAAGTATGAGTGAGATGCTATTATGGCTTTATGGTGAGTTTTTACTAAAACTACTGAAAATATATCATATGATGCTTGTGATTCAGCATTAATACAAAAACAAAAACTTAAAGAACTGAATAAAAAATGGATAATGAATTGACTACCTGAAATAATTATCAGAATCTGAATAAATGTTGGGGATGCTATTATATGAAATATATGATCTAAGTGAAGAAAGATGGAGTTTACTGCTATTTGAGATAATGTAAACCTAGCATCCAGATTAGAAGCTATTAATAAACATTATTGAACATATATGTGTGTAAGTGAATCTGTATATATTGACACAAAAGATTTCTTTGAATTTAGATATCTTGATAAAATAAAAGTAAAATGAAAAAATAATGCAGTAAATATCTATGAATTATTGGACTATAAATGAAAGTTATCAAAAATAGAATTAGATATATATGCAAAATTTCAACAATGAATTGATTTGTATTTAAAAAAGCATTTTGATGAAGCTGCTATTATATTTGATGAATTAGCTAGCTTATGAGATAAACCAAGTAGAGTATACAAAGATAGGTGTGAAGACTTTATAAAAGCTCCAATTGAAGATTGGGATTGAATCTGGGTAATGCAAGAAAAGTAAAAAAATAAACTATTTAATATTATGCGGTCATTCCTGAGAAGGCAGGAATCTTTCTTTAGATTAAGAAAAGCAAAATAATCAAACATAGAATTTAATATATCAAAAAAACAAACTATTTCATTTGAAAATAGTTTGTTTTTTTATACTAATTTTTTCCTGCTCTTTTTCTGTCTGTCTCAGTTAGATATTTTTTTCTAAGTCTTACAGATTCTGGAGTAACTTCTACATATTCATCATTACTTATATAATCAAGAGCTTCTTCAAGTGTAAATCTTCTAGGTGGAGTTAATCTAACTGCTTCATCACTACCAGATGCTCTCATGTTTGTAAGTTTTTTATTTTTACAAGGATTAACAGTTAAATCTCATCATTTTAAATGTTCTCAGATAATCATTCATTCATACAATTCAGTAGCAGGATCTATAAATATTGGCCCTCTATCTTGTAAATTCCATAGACTATAAGCCATAGCAGTTCAAGCTTCTCAAGATATCATAGATCAAACATCTCTTTTTTCTATATCTCATTTGTAAACATCATATTTTTCAAATGAACTAGTAAGGATTCATTCACCTTTAGTAAGTGTAATAAATTCTGATTTAAATCAAAGTAGTCATCTAGTAGGAACTAAAAATTCCAAACTAGTTATTCAATTTTCTTCAGACATTGATAACATTTCTCATTTTCTTTTTCACATTTTTTCAATTATACTTCAAGCAAATGTCGAAGGTAAGTTAACAGCTACTCTTTCGATTGGTTCAAATTTAACTCATGCTTCCATTCTATAAATTACTTCAGGAGCTCAAACTTGTAGTTCAAATCATTCTCTTCTCATAGTTTCTATAAGTACTGACAAGTGTAATTCTCATCTACCTGAAACTATATAATTATCTTGTGAATCAAGATCCAATTTTAATCATACATTTGTTTCTAACTCTCTTTCTAATCTATCTCTGATTTGTCTACTTGTAACAAATTTACCTTCTCTTCATGCAAAAGGAGAGTTATTTACTAAAAACTCCATTTTTAATGTAGGCTCATCTATAGTAATAGCAGGAAGAGCTTCTTGACTCTCATCTTCACAAATAGTTTCTCAGATATATATATCTGAAATTCATGCTATAGTTACTATATCTCATGCAACTGCTTCTTTTACTTTTATTTTATTTAATCATTGGTTTGTAAGTACATCACTTATTTTAGCTTTTCTTTTTTTACCATCATTTCAGATTATTACAACTTCTTGTCATTGTTTTACAGTTCATTCAGTAATTCTTCAAATTCATAGTCTTCATAGGAAATTGTCATATGCAAGATTTGCAATTTGCATTCTTAGTTTTGAATCTGCACTATTTTCTTTTGTTTCAACTTTTTCGATAATCATATCCAAAATAGGATGTATATTTTCGCTATGATCATTTAAGTATTTTTTTGCAATTCAATCTCTAGCAATAGCATAACAAATAGGGAAATCCAATTGTTCATCTGAAGCATTTAATTGAACAAATAAATCAAATAAATGATTTACTACATAATCTGGTCTAGAAGTAGGTTTATCTATTTTGTTTATTACAACTAGAGGTTTAAGTCATAGTTCAAGTGATTTTTTAAGAACGAATTTTGTTTGAGGCATAGGCCCTTCATAAGCATCAACTACAAGAACAACACTGTCAACCATTCTAAGTACTCTTTCTACCTCAGAACCAAAATCAGCATGTCAAGGAGTATCAACTATATTGATTTTATAGTCTTTATATGAAACTGATGTATTTTTTGCATAGATAGTGATACCTCTTTCTTTTTCTTGGTCATTACTATCCATAACACAAGTTTCAACTTTTTCATTTTCTCTAAAAGTTCCACATTGTTTTAATAATGCATCAACTAAAGTTGTTTTTCCGTGGTCTACATGAGCTATAATTGCTATATTTAAATATTTCATAAAAATTATTAAGTATTAAGCACTAAAAAATATAGTGTTTTTGAAAACGGCGGAATTATATAGATAAATTTAAAAAAGTAAAGTTTTTAAATTATTAAAAAATTAACCTATTAATTTTGCTAAACAATACTATCTAATAGAGTCAAATTCAAATCACTACAAACCTTTGACAACTACTACATAAAAATTAAAATAATTTTATTATCCATTTAGCAGATATAAATGCTAATACAACAAGCTACAACAAGTAAAAGTAAATGGAATAAAGTCTTTAAAAACAACAAGGCTGTTTTTTGTATTTCTACAATAATATAAGAATTACAGAAAATAGTCTTTTTTTGTTCTTTAAAATCTAAGCTAATAATATAAAAACAAATATATTTCGTCATTCCTGCGGATGCAGGAATCTGTAAAAAAGTAAAAAGTCCACATAATATACCTTAACCAAATAACTATGAGAAAAATACCTCACCCTAACGACCTCATTACAAGAGAAAGAATAAAATGAACAAAAGCCTTCACCCTAGTAGAACTAATCGTAGTAATCACAATTCTAGCAATCCTAGCAACAATATGATTTGTAGCCCTACAATCATACACAAAAAATGCAAGAGATTGAACAAGAATATCAGATCTAAACAGTATCAAAAAAAGCCTAGAACTATTCATAATAGAAAAATGATTCTATCCAACCCCAGATACACCAGTATGAATAACAT
>DYHI01000015.1 GCA_020724225.1 Candidatus Altimarinus sp.
TATCAAAATGAGTAGATTTATCTAAATTTAAAGTACTTGATATAGAGATAGATGATAAATATGATAATACTTATTTACTTTGAATATTATTTAAGCTACTAGGACTTAGTGCAGAGATAGGTTATACTAGTATAGAACATACTTTTGCAAAAAAATGAAAAGAAATATTAGTAAAAAATAAAGAAATAGTAAAAAATATTTATGAAAATTATGATTTAAAATGAGTTGAATTTTTAAAACTATGAAGACTTGGAGAATCAAAAGATATTAGTTATGGTAATAGAATGATAGCTTATGGGGCAATAGATAATTGATTAGAATTTTACAGTGCTTATCCTATGACACCAGCTTCTACTATATTGTCAGAAGTAATAAATAGTAAAAAAGTACCTTACTTGCAAGCTGAAGACGAAATAGCAGTTATGAATGCTGCACTTTGAGCAAGTTTTACTTGAGCTAGATCTATGGTGTGAACAAGTGGTGGATGATTTGCTTTGATGACAGAATGACTAAGTTTTGCACTTCAAGCTGAAATTCCTATTGTAGCAGTTTTAGCTCAGAGAGCAGGACCAAGCACAGGTACTCCAACATGTTTAGAGCAATGAGATATAAACTATGCTCTTAATCCTACTTTTTGAGATTTTGAACATATAGTTATAACTCCATCAACTTTGGAAGATGGGTATTATATGTCTGCACTTGCTTTAAATCTAGCACAGAAATATCAGACAATAGTAATTGTTCTTATAGATAAACAATTTGCAGAATGAAAATCATCTTATACATCACTTTCAAAACCAGAATTAGATAGAGGTAAATTGATTTTAGATCCAAAAGAAGATTATAAAAGATATGAATTAACTCCAGATGGCATATCACCTTATGTTACTGTTTGAACTCCAAACGGTGACTTTATAGCTACAAGTTACGAGCACGATGAGTTTGGTTCAACTACAGAGGATCCAAAAATGAAAGTTGCAATGACAGAAAAAAGAGCAAAAAAATTAGAAAACTTTTTTGATAAAGAATGATTTAAATGATATGAAATATATAACTCTTCTGCAAAAAAGATGATAATAACAACAAGTTTTATCACTTACACTGCACTTGATTTTATAAAAAATAATCCAGATTACTGATTAATTATAATCAAATTTTTAAAACCACTTGATGAGAGATTAAGAGATGAGATTGTATGACTTGATGAAGTTATATTTGTAGAGCATAATTATAGCTGACAAATTGAGACTTACATAACTGATAAATTTTGACTTAAATTTGTAAATTGACTGAAAATAAGTCATATGAGAAAGTATGATTTGATGCCATTTTATATAGAGGATTTTGAAAATAATTTAAACTAAAAATGAAAAAAGAAAAGATTTGAAATTATGCTTTTATAGATAGTCAAAATGTAAATTTGGCTATAAAAGACCAATGATGGAAACTTGATTGGAAAAAATTGAGAATTTATTTGAAAGATAAATATAAAGTAGAAAAAGCATATTTGTTTATAGGTTATGTCCCGTGAAATACTACTTTATACCAATATTTACAAGAAATAGGGTATATATGTATTTTTAAGCCAGTAATGGAATTGAAAACATGAAAAACAAAATGAAATGTTGATGCAGAATTAGTTCTGCATTCAATGATAGAATATAATAATTTTTGAAAATCAATTATAATTACATGAGATTGAGATTTTGCTTGTCTTGTGGAATATTTTGTAAAAATGAATAAGTTGCAAAGATTGATTGTACCAAATATACATAAATATTCATGATTTTTAAAAACTTCTTGAAAATGATACATTGATAGCCTTACTTTTTTACAGAAGAAATTAATTTATACGGAAAATAATCAATAAAAAAGGGCCCACCAATTAAGCACCAACACTTAATCTAATGGACATCCCCGTCGTGATAACAAATATATATTATCACAAAAAATTACAATTGCAAATTTTTTTAACAAAAACTTAATACTTAATATTGTACCATGAGAAGCTGATTAACAAACATACAATGGTGTCCTGGATGTGGTGATTTCATAATTATTATGGCTATAAAAAATGCTTTTAAAGAGCTTTGAATTGAAAGTCATAATAGAGTTGTTGTATCTTGAATATGATGTAGTTGAAAAGCAACTCAATATATTGATTGATATGCTGCTGAAACACTTCATGGTAGAGCAATTCCATTTGCTACTTGAGTTAAGATGGCAAAACCAGAGTTGACCGTAGTTGCTATGTGAGGTGATGGTGATTGATATGGTATTGGTATGTGACACTTTATACATGCTTGTCGTAGAGATTTGGATATAACTTATCTAGTTTTTAATAATGAAAATTATGCACTAACTACAGGTCAAGCAAGTCCTACAACTCCTATCTGAGCAAAAACAAAAACTACTCCAGAAGGGAATATTGTAGCTCCATTTGACCCAATTGAACTTGCAAAACAAGCATGAGCTAGATATGCAAAAAGGGCAGATAGTTTAAATTTCGTAGAACTAAAAGAACTTATAAAAGAAGCTATTACTCATAAATGATTCTCACTTTTAGATATCAGACAAGCTTGTCCTAGTTTTAAGAGATGGTAGTTTTTTAAATAATAGATAAGAAATAATAAATAAAAGATAATAATAGTAAAGCTGAAATTTTTGCTAATAAAATAAAAATATGATTTAATTATTATATATTAGTAATTAAATCATTTTTTATGAGAGAAATTTATGAAACATATGTTGATTTGCTTGATGTAAGATTTAGAAGTAATACTTTGGTTGTTTTACTTATAAGTCTTTGTATAATTGCAGTTTGATGATTATCTCCAAAAAATTCAAACTTAGTTTATGAAGATTCACATAATTCTCAAATTTCATATTACAATAAATAAAGTTTTTATATTAATAAATAATTAAGACCTATTTTTTAATAGGTCTTTTTTTACTTTTTGAGAAAAATATAAGGAAGATTTCTGCCTTTCGCCCTTCGGAGTAATCCTACGGAGAACGGGTCGCATGAATGACAACTTTAAAATATTTTACATATATTTTATTTCAAAATTTTCATATCTTAGTCAGATTTTTTTCAGTTTTTCATCAACTTTTTTCATTATTTTATCATTTATCATCAAAAGTTCAGTATTTAGTATTGGTTTTGAAGTTTTAACAAGAATTGTATCTCATTTTATTTGGATTGAAACAAGATATGATGTTATATCTATTTTTTTTTCATCCTTAAAAACCTCTATTATTGAATTCCAAATACTAGATTTTATAACTAAATTATCTAAGTTTTTTTTATTTATTGATTTTGATAGTTGCATAAGAAAAAAATTGTCATTCCTGCGACCCATTCTCCGTAGGCTTACTCCGAAGGGCGAAAGGCAGGAATCTTCCTTGTATTATTTAGGAAGTTATATAAAGTATATTCCCACCTTCGCGGGAATGACAGTAACTAAATTATTATCACAAACTCTCATTTTTGTTTTTCTTTCTTTGAGTATATTTCTATAGCTTCTTTTATAGTAACTCTATTAAATTCTTCAAATTTTTTGGTTAATTCTCTTGCGACTACTATTTTTCTATCTTCTCATAGATATTCTTTTAAATCTTGAAGAGTTTTCTCTATTCTATGAACTGATTCATAAAACACAACAGTTTCTTCTATAGATTGGAGTTTTTTAAAAAGTGTTTGTCTTCATTTTTTTACTGGTAAAAATCAAAGATAAAAAAAGTGATTTATTGGAAGTCATGAGGCTTGTAGTGCAGTTAAAAAAGCAGAAACTCAAGGAATAGGAACTATGCTAATATCATTTTTCAGTGCTTCTTGTATAAGTGGATACCCAGGATCTGAAATTCAAGGAGTTCATGCATCTGATACTAAGGCTATATTTTTTCACTCAAGTAATAATCAAATAATCTTATCGAGTTTTGCAACTCATGAATGAGAATGATAACTTAAAAGTGATTTTTTTATATCATAATGATTAAGTAAAGTTGCAGTTGTTCTAGTATCTTCACAAGCTATATAATCAACCTCTTTAAGAGTTCTAATTGCCCTTAGAGTTAGATCTTCTAGATTTCAAATTGGTGTAGAAACGATGTAAAGCATTTTATAGAAATTTTAAATTTTAAATTTAATATATTGTAGTGTTTTTTCCATAAAAATCAAAAAAGCTTCTTTCTTTGAAGCTTTTTAGTGGTTTAATACTGTAACTTTTTTTACATCAATTCAATCAACAAATGTATCAATAATTGCATTTTTTGGAAGTTTTACTATATTTCAAAATCACTTTTTTCAGTTCATTCTGAAGTTATGTATTGGAAAATTATCTTGTGATAATTCACTTATTGGTAATTCAACTAGTATAAATCATTTACAACTTGTTGATTGAAAGATAGCAAATATTGTATTTCATTTTAAACCTTTTGTTGTTCAAACTTGATTCATTAAGGTAATAGTTGAATTTGGTTTAATATCTTTACAATCTAGTATTTCTTGTTCCTCGATTTCAACTGAAGGTAATGGTGAAGTAATAACATCGTTTATTTGATTACTAGTCTCATCTTTTGCGCTTGCAAGAGGTGATGTAGCTAAAGCTACTCATAATGTAATTGCATTTATAGTATTTGATAATTTCATATTTTTGTAAAATAAAAAATAAGTATATTTCTTATACTTATTTTTTGCAAAAAATCAAATCTATTATTTACTTTTATAGAATTTATAGTTTAATTATTTAAAAGCTTCAAATTCTATATTCTATTTCTTTTCAGACAAATTCTTTATCTCTACCATATTTAAGTCTAGACAATTCTATAAATGCTTTGGCTATTTTTTTATCTCATGTTTCTAGATAAGGATTTATAGGCATAATAGAAAAGGGGGTTGAAGGCTGTTGATCTATAGACAATTTCATAACAGATTTAAATTTATCCATATTTACGAGATCCTGATCTGTAAAAGTAGGAGCGTAGTATTTAGCTAAAAACTCTCAATCTTCAGGTCAGATTTTGTAACTCATAATAGTTCAGACGTTACCAAAAATTGCATTTTTCAAGTTTAGATTTGATTTTGTTAGTGCATCTGATTTCTCTAATTGTCATAGATATTGGTGAGCAAGTACTAGTCAAAGACGGTATTTACGAGCTTCTGAAAGTATAGATTCTATACTAGGAGTTATATAGTTTTGGAACTCATCTATATATAAAAAGAAATCTTTTCTATCTTCTTTATCCATTTGTTGTCTTTTCATAGCTGCCATTTGGATTTTATTTACGATTATAAGTCATAATAATTCAGAGTTCAAATCTCATATCAATCATTTACTTAAGTTTATTAAAAGTATTTTTCCAGATTGCATAACTTCAGATACATCAAAACTACTTTTTGTTTGCCCAAGTATATTTCTCATCATAGAGTTTGTTATAAATTGACCAAATTTTGCTGAGAAATATGGTATAATTTCTCATTTTTCTCTATCTCACATAGATGCATAAGTTTTATCCCACCAGTTTCTTACAATTGGATTTTTCAAGTTTCTAACTCTATCTTTTCTGAAATCTTCATCGGTAAATAACCTAACTATATCAACTATGGTTCAACCTTGTGGATAGTCCATAAGTGTCAAAGCTCAGTTTCTGAAATAGTCTTGTAAACGAGGTCCAAAGATTTCATTTCAAAATAATTTTATCATGATATTCATGGCATCTTGTGCAACTTTTTCTTTATCATCTTGATTATTTGCTTCAAATAGATTTAATCACATAGGTCTTGATTCATCAGATGGATCAAAATAGATTACATCATCAGCTCTTTCTCTAGGGATAAATGGTAGTAAATCTTTTGCTAAATCTCAGTGAGGATCCATAACGGCTATACCATTTCAGTTTTTTAAATCTTGTCTAGCCATAACTTGTAATATACTTGATTTTCAAGTACCAGTTTGTCAGATAACATAAAAATGTCTAAATCTATCTTCAGTTTTAATTCTGATTTCTTTTTTGATTCATCTATGTATATTGTGTCAAAGAAGTAATCATTCTTTTGGAATATTTGATGGAGCTTTTACTATTTTGAAATTTTGCCATTTTATTTCTGGAGTTCTATTGTACTTACTATGTGGAATATGGAAAAGTGAGGCAATTTCTTCTGTATTCAAAATCATTTTTTTCTTCCATTTTGGTTTCTTGAAAAACCTATAAATATAATTTTTTATAAGTTTATTTTTATTATGTCTAATAGTATATCAAAACTTGTTAAAATCAGGATAAGAAAATTGTGAAAAAGCTGAAATTATATTTATCAGATTTGTATGAACACTGTTTTTATTATTTCATGTTGTTATTATCCTTATAACAGTTTCATAACCTGTCTTGTCTCATTTTTCATCTACTGTTTTTGCTCTTTCTTGTGTTAATGCTGAAGTTTTTCATCATGAATCCATTTGAGCATCTTTTCATTTATCACTGCTTCAAAAAAGATCTTCAAATAAAGAAATAAGTAAGCTTAATGGGTTTAATGTTCTATGTTCTTTCTTTCATTTCATTATATTGCTTGAAACTTTCATACATTCTTCTTGCCAATCATCATCAATCGGTTTAATCATTATTTGTATAACTGCAGCTTCGTCTTCATCAAGTTTTGATAAAGCATTTGTTATGTTATTTATTGGGTCAGATTCTAGTTTCTGATAGGTTTTAAGTGGATAAAAATGAGGTTTTTTTTCATAAAGATATGTTGTTTCATAATATTTTCTTCATGCAAAAATATTTTCTTCAAGAGTTTCTTCTATTATAGCATCTGGATAAAATCAGTTGATTTGCTTTTCAAGTAATTCTCTATAATTTTTTGGAGCTACAATATAGAAAAATATCTCATCTTTTACAGCAACATATTCTAGACTAAGTAAATCTTGACCTAGTATTTTTTTATATATTTTATTTGAATGAATACTTTTTAGTGATGAAAGAAGTTGTTCCATAATAGAAATAGCTTCTTTGAAATCTTTGAATCATTCTTTTTTTTCGTCCGAATCACTATCTTTTTTTGGAACAGTGATTTTGTAAAATCACAAATTTAGTGTTCTTTTAAAATCTTGTTTTTTTCTCAAAAACAAGATGTATAAAAATCATATGGATAGTAAAATTGCTAATGAAATTATTGTATTTAACATGAGTATTAGATTAATTGACTGATTGGTAAAGTGATAAAACAACTAATTGATAAAATACAAAATTAACATTTATTTCTAAAATCATTTTATCAATTCATCTATTTATCATTTCCTCATCTTTATTATATCACAATTTTTGCTTTATGTAAATAAAAACTATATAAATTACTTGAAAAAATATGATTTTTAGGTAAAAGATATAAAATATTAATTTTGTCATTCCTGCGAAGGCAGGAATCTGTAAAAATGAAAAAATCACCCTATTCCTCTTTACAAAAGAGGGTATAAATAATGAAGCCAATGATAATAATAAACTTATAGATTCCGGACTAAATCCGGAATGACGATAAAACTATATAACTTTTATTTTATGAAGATAATACTTTTAGACTCTATCCGTTCTATGCAAAATGTTGGAGCAATATTTAGAAATGCTGATTGATCTTGATTTGAAAAAATTATTTTAACTTGATTTACTCCAATTCCACCAAGAGGGGAAATTGCAAAAACTGCTCTTTGATCAGAAAATACTGTAGTTTGGGAGTTTTATGAAGACCCAATTGAAGTTATAGATAATTTAAAAAAAGAGTGATACAAAATTATATCTGTTGAACTTACTCCTGAAGCACTTGATTATAGAAAATATTTTTGAAAATCAGAAGATAATATTTGTCTAATTATGTGAAATGAAGTTTCTTGAGTTTCAAAAGAATTATTAGATATATCAGATGAACATATAATGGTACCAATGCTTGGCCAAAAAAATAGTTTAAATGTATCGGTTGCTGCTTGAATCGTTATGTATGCTTTTGTATAAGAAAAATTTGTTTAAAGTTTGTTTTTTGATATTATTATAGAGAATTAACATAATATAAAAAATGCTTAAAAAAATCTCAATATATTTATTTTTCTTATTTTCATTTTTTGTAAATACAGCTTTTGCAGCTTCAACTCCTGTAGAAACTGTTTTTTCTGATATAGATAAAAATTATGAGTATTACAATGAACTTCAAGATTTGTATGATAGATGAGCTATTTACCCAGATGAAGATGGTAAATTTAATCCATATAAATTACTTACAAGAGATGAATATGTAAGTATTGCACTTGAAGTTAGCTGTAAAAGATGCACTCGACCAAATACTCCTATAGATTTGATAAACACTTATTCTGAGAAGTTACCATATTATGATGTACAAAAAAATAGTAAATATTTTTATTGTATTTCTTTGGCTGATGATATGAGTTATGTTAGATGATATGATATATCATATACTTGTGCAGATTGAACTTATAAACTTTGAGAAAAACCATTTTGTCCTGCAAATAATATAACTCTTGAAGAGGCAGTATCTGTCATACTTAGAACATCAAATATATTTACAATTTGAGATAATTCATTTGTTATTCAAGATATTAGAGATTGAAAAATAACTAACAATTTATCAACTGATATAACTCCAAAAAATACTGATTGAAGTCCATATACATTCTATTGATATCTGAGAAAAGCTCTTGATTATATGATAGAAGAATATGATTCAGCTTGAAATAAAAAAGTATATAAATTATTAGAATTACAAGATTGAAAAATTTATCCAAAAAGACTTGTAACAAAAGAGGATTTCTTGATAATGGCTTATATTGCTTTGAAATCAAATGGGTGTAGTGATAATATAAATAATAATTTAGCACTAAACTTTTGAATTTTTGATAAATCATGTAATCAAAGTACTCAGAAATGTGATATAGCACCATATAATAAAAATGAAGATACATTTGATTTTATAGCAGAAGTTTGATGATTTTGTCAATTATGAATTGATGAGGTAGAATGATATGTTTGGAGATTTTTAAATGAAGATACATGAGATGAAATAATTAAAAAATGAAAATATTTAAACGATTTTACAATCCCAACCGCTTGAAATTGGATAATATATCTAACAGTTACTGATAAATGTTGAAATTCAACACAAGAAGAAGAGTCAAGACATATATGAGATTATAATAATAATCAAGAAATCGTATTAAATGTTTCTATGGATGCTGATCCAATAGAATGATTTGTTTCACTTTTTGTTAAATTTAAATCATATGTTTCAGGAGGGAAGCCTCCTTATTACTATGATTGGAGTTTTTGAGATGACTGAGTTTGAAATAAAAAAGATGAAGAAAATGTGTACAAAAATATATGAAATTATAAAGTTAAATTGATTGTTACAGATTCTTTGTGAAATAAATGAGAAAAAACTGCTAGTATAAAAGTAAAGCCAAGAGATTGAGATGATGATGGTGAGTGAGTTACTCCAATAGATTGTACAAAAGATAGTGATAATGATTGATTAAATGATTGTGATGATAGATGTGTAGCAGAAAAATGAGATGAAGAAAATTATTGATGTCCAATCTTTGAAGTTATGTGTTGAACAAATTGTGATTGTCCTAACTGATATATTTGTAATGATTTAGATCAGAAATCATGTGAAATAACTTGAGTATGTGTTCCATCTTGAGATGATTATTTAATTGATTTATCAGATTGTTTAAATAATCAATGATTAAATAATATCATTTGAAATGCTTCTTGTGCATCTTGTCCATGTGATAACTCACTTGATTTCTTATCAAAAATGAGGAAATGTGATTTATTAATTCCTGCTATTACATCCCCAGATAGTAAAAAAGTATATTCAAAGTGAGAATTTTATGAGATTAGGTAAACTTAAAATGTCAATTTAAAAAAATTGTAAAAACACAAGAATTAAATACAATTCTTGTGTTTTTATTTTCTATAAACTTAATTATGAAAAATTATATTAAATTAGGAATATTTTTTATACTTGTATTTTTACTTACTTTATCAAGTGTATATGCTGCAACCATAAAATGATCATTAAAGAATCAGTTATGAAATTATGTTAATTACATATGTTATAGTACACCAATGACATGATGATATTATACATGTATAATGAAAAATTTAGATCATGAAAATTCATACGGAAGTGTTTCATCATTAGTTAGTAATTCTTCAAATAATGTAAGTAATTTAGAAGGTAATAATAGTTTATTATCAAATGTAAACAAAATATCATCTGAAAGATGACTTATGACATGACATTGGTGGTATGATAATAATACTTTAGTTGCTGATATACCATTTTATTCATGACAAGATTGGTTATCTTGTATTTCTCCGTACAATAGAAATAGTCATAGTTTTAGGGATTGTAGAATGAATCAAAATCCTAGTTTTGTTTTTCCAAAATGAAAAACTCTTTCTTTGAGAGTATTAAGTAAAAATGATATAAAAGATGATTGATATACATTGGTAAGATTATTTTGACAAGCTTGATGACATGTAAAATGAGTATTTAGCTATTCTATATCAAAAGTTCCATGAGATTTTTCAAGTTGAGCTTTACTGGTTTCAACAGGGATTAACGATTTTATCAATATTAAAAAAAGTGTATTAAATATTGAATGAAATACTATATATTATATAAATATTAAAGATAATGAAAATTCTCAATTATGATACCATTCAAATCCTCAATTACAAATATCTAATTTTTCATGATGAATTTTTTATATTCCTTCTGATTTGCCAGAAGTTTATTGAAAATGATTTTTTGATGAAGATACAAAAAAATACAAACAAGATTGAGTTGAAGATACAGATATTTACCAACAAACTCAGTTGAATTTAAATTGAATTTATAATTGAGAAAAAGATACTTGAAAATGACTTTGGATACCAAAATCAAATCCTAACTTATATGTTGTAGATCCTATATCTATATGAGAATGAATTAATCTATCAGCTATTCCTCCTTGTTTTATGAATTGAATAAGTTCTAGTAGTTCTTGGGATTGTGCAAATAAATATAATTCTACATGAATTTTTACAGATCAAAACTGAACAAAAATTTCTATTCAATTAAAAAAAGGTAACATAATCTCTATGAGATATAATACTTTATGAGAGAATATCCTTAATAATTATAAATCTATTTGATATTTTCAATTTTTATGATTTGATTGATCAAATTTTTTTAGAGATATAACTATTTCTTTTTCTGAAAATCCATGAGATTTTAATGTAAATAATAAGTGTATATTATCTTCTGATAAAACTAAATCAGCATCTTGACCAATTTTTTCTTATTGAACAATAAACATGGAACAAAATTGGGTTTCATCTGTAAATGGTAGAAAAATTGGAACATTAGAGTATTGTGATATAAAACCAAATACAAATTATTATTTAAATATGAAAATATGAAATGAAGAATGATGATATTTTCAGTTATCTAATTCTTCTAGAACTATAATGCATTGAGGACATGTATTAAATAATCTAAATACTAATCAAACAAATATAAATAATCAAACAACAAATAACTCTGGCATAATTCAAACTTATTGATCATGTTCAGCTTGATGAATTCGTTATTATAAAAGTAATAACTGTTCTGAAAATTCTGTTAGATTTAATTGTTCAAATTGACAATTAACTATTTGAACACAATTTAGTCCAGCTCCAGCTAATCCTATTATCTGAGAATCTTTATACAATACAGTTCAAGATTGTAATTCATGAACTAATTCCATCTTAAATAATTGAAATTTAACTAGTACAATTTGATTAAATAGTTCAAATTTATCAATATCAGTAACTAGATGAGTTATTAACTTAACTAATAAAAATACAGTTTCAACTGTAATATCTGGTATAAAACAAGAAAATACAAAAGTTTGTGCAGAAGTTGTTCAAAATCCAATAAATCCAAATACTGTAAATACTTGATATTGTAATAATACAAATAATTATTTATCAAGAAATCCTACTTCAGAATGGAAATATAATTGAAATTGATGGAATGTAGATTATGCTCCATCATTTTATCTTAATAGTAATATTTGGTCTACTTCTTGATTAAAAGTTACAATTTATGTAATGGATAAAAATACATGAGAAAAAGTATCTTGGACAGTAAATGTGATATGAGAATTAGTTGCTAATAATTGATTGTACACATATTGAGGTAGTTGTGATTTTACTTGAACTAAATATTTTTATTATACACAAAATTCATGTAATAGTTCAAAAAGTATTACATGTAATTGATGAATACTTGAAACTTGATGAACCTGATTTTCTTGACAAGTTCAACCATATTTTTGAGAAAGATTATATTTAACTGAAAATGAATGTAAATCAAAATTACAATTAAATTCAAATACATGTAATTGGGAAAGTATATGAACAGCATTTTCTCCTGTTGTATATCCTACATCAAATTCATGTAATTCTGCAAATAATTGAGAAATAAAATGGGTAGATGTAAATGATTTCAAATGTACCTGTAGAAACTAAATAAAACCTAGAAGATTAATCTTCTAGGTTTTATTTTAACAATGTTTTTTATCTATATCACATTCCCAATTTTTCTTTTGACTATCATAGAAAAATATAGGTATAGCAATTAGTGTAAGAATTGCTGATGCACCAAGTCACCAAACTATACTCCGTGCTAGTCAACTCCATACTGGATCAGTTGTGATTTTTATTGCTCAGAAAATTGCCGAAATTGAAGTTAGCATTATAGGCATAAATCTTATGTATCAAGCTTCTATAATTGCCATTTCAATTGTCCATCATCTAGATTTTAATATATTTATATAGTCAATTAAAAGTATAGCATTACCAACAACGATTCATGCTAGACTTATAACTCAAATCATACCAGTTGCATTGAAGTATTCATTTTTAAGTAAATACAATAAACTAAATCAAGGAAATATTCCAAAAAATCATAAAAGAAAAGGAAGCATTATAATTCAGGCTACTGCAAAACTTTTAAATTGTCAAACTATCAAAAAATAAATAGTAATAAGTGCTATAATCATAGCAGTTCATAAGTCTCTAAAAGTATCCATTGTCAATTTCCATTCTCAGTCCCATTCTATTGTATATATTTTTCAGTCATTTAGTCATTCAAATTTTAAATTATAAAATGATCATCAAATATAACGATACTCTTTTTCTAAAAATTCTTCTTTTTTTAAAATTGAATAAAGTTTTACAATAGGGTATACAACAGAATTGTCTCATATTTCAGCATATATATAATTTGTCTCCAGTCTTTTATCTGTATTTATGTCTCTATTTACAAATGTTGGATTAATTGAAGCTATACTTTTAAGAGGAACTTTTTGTCATAAGTTATTTGTGAAATATATATTATCAAATAATGATAATGTATCACTTTGCTCTTTTTTTATTCACAAGACTAAATTTGTAGCTTCAAGTGAATTAGAGTCTTTTATCAAATTTATAGGAATTGAATTTGTTGTTATTGCAATTGCATTTATAACTTGTTCAACAGTTAGATTTGCTTTGGTAATTGCATAGTTATCTATATCAATTTCCACTTTTTTATATGTTGTGGATAGGGAATTTCATAAATCAACTATATCATATTTTTTACTTATATCTTCAACTTGTCTATATACTTTTTTTGTAAAATTATCAAGTTTCTTTACATCTCAATTACTTGATATTTTCATCAAAAAAGTGGCTCTAACAGGAGGTCCTGGAGGATCTTCAAGTAACCTCATTTTTATGTCAGGATATCTTTCTTTTAGATATCTTTCTAGTAATGGTCTTATCTCTATTGCGAATAGTTCTGATTTTATTCTGTTATTATTTTCATGTTTTGGAATCAAATTTATTCTAGAAGATATTTGATATTCTTCTGTCCTATTATTTCATCATCTAAAAAGATTCGCAAAATCGGCAGGTAGGGCTAGTCATATAGTTGAGGAAATATTGTCTACAATTTGAAGGTTTTTAGTGATAGTACAATTTCATTTTTGTATTTCTTGTTGTCATTCTGAATTTGTAGTTATCTTGTCATCCTCGTGATTAATACGGGGATCTATTAAATTGTTAGATTCATTTTTATAGATTTCTGCCTTCGCAGGAATGATAGAGTTAGAACAAATGAAAAACTCATTTACACTTTTTTCTATTTCAAGCATTTTTTCTATGTTAGATCATCTTGGTCAATCAATCCAAAGATATACTTGATCTTGGTTTGATTTTGGAAGCATACGAGCTTTAAAAATTCAGAAATAAATAGGTAAAATTATTACCAAAACAAGTGATACCCAAAATGTTAATTTAAATATTTTTCTTTTTTTATTTGAAGTAGGATTTTGATTGATGAAATATTTCATCAATTTTACATAAAATTTTCTTATATCGTATTTTGACTCCTTTTTTATTTCTTTATGTTCTTTTTCATTTAAATCTTTTGTTGACAGAAAAGTGATAAAAGGATTTATAGAAAATGCAATGATTATAGATAAAAGTAGTGCAACTATTCAGTATTTTGGTATTGGTCACATATATTCTCACATCATTCAAGTAACTGCAAACATCCCTGCAAATGAAAGAACTTTAGTGATTGTAGACAAAATTACACCAGGTCAAACTTCATTTACAGCTGTCAATATTGCTTCAAGTTTAGTTTTTCAGGTTTCCTTTCTTTCTTCTAAATGTCTATGCATATTTTCAACAACTACTATTGAATCATCAACTAACATTCATATAACTAATATCAATGCAAAAAGTGTAATTCTGTTTATATTGTCTCATGATAGGTATGCAAATAAAAATACTAGAGAAAGTATAAGTGGAATTGAAGTTGCTGTATTTAGTGCATTTTTAAATCATAAAAACAATATGAGAATAACTATTACTATTATTATAGCTAAAATTAGATCTAAAATAAGCACACTAGTAGCTTCTTTTGCATTTTTTCATTCATTTTGAATTGTAATTATTTCTATATTTTTCGGTAGAGTTTCTTTTATCTCATTGATTTTTTGTTCTATTTTTTCAGTTACAAAAACAGAATTTGTTCAGACTTGTTTTCAAATTCATAAAAATACAACTGAATTGTCTATACTATTTTTATCACTAATAAGAGCATATTCTTCTATTTTTTTCTTTCAGTATTTTATAATAGCAATATCTTCCAAAAATATCTCATTTCAATCAATATTTGAAATCAATATCTTTTTTAGTTTATTTATATCTTTTGAATCTGCTTTTACTTCTATAAATTGTTTTTCATTGTTTTCTATATTTATATTTCAAATAGGAGAAGATATATTATTTTTTTTCAAAATATCATAAACTTGTAATAAATCTATATTTTTTGATTCGAGTTTATCTAAATCTAGTTCAATGAAAATATCTTTATTTATTCATCAAACTATATCAAGAGTAGTTACATTTTCTATAGTTTTTAGCTCATTTTTTATGATATTTGCAATTTGTCTAAGGTAGATATATTTTTCTTCTTGAGAAAGAGAAACACTATTAAAAGAAGAAAACTTCACTATACTCTCTTTATCAATGTGGTTACCAATTTGTCATTCTGAGGATTTATCCGAAGAATCCCTTGAACTTTGATTTGTAATATTTTCTTGTTTAAGGGATACTTCGCCTTTTGTTCAGGATGACATATTAACTCAGTTCTCAGTTCTTAGTTCTCAGTTCTTTAATCTTATTGCATAAGTTATTTGTGGTAATTCATCTGGATTAATAGATTTTACAATAGGTATAGAGACTCATAGAGGTTTTATATCTAGATTTTGATTAAGTTTTTGAAGTAACCTAATTTTTGCTTTTTCACTATCTTCTCAAACTTTAAATTTTACCATAACTCAAACTCAATTCTCTTTTGAAGTAGAGAATATTTCATCTATTCATTCAAGTTCCATAATCTTGTTTTCAAGTTCATTTGTAACTAGAGTTTTTACATCGTTTGAAGATAAAGATGGAGCTTCAACAGTTACTAAAAAAGCTGGAACAACTATCGTAGGATTATATTGTTTTGGAATTATTGTATAACTTCAAATTCAAGTTAATAGCACAACCAAAATTAATACAAAAGTAAGTTTTGTATTTTGGATAAAAAAATTTGCGATTTTCGAGAACATTTTTTATGTCTTAAATTATAAAGTTAAAAAATATTAATTTTGTTTTTGTTATTAATAATTATTCTAATTTTTAACAAGTTTTTAAACTAAAATTTTTACTTAACTTGCATTAATTCTTTTTTAAAATAATATCTGGACTTCCAAATTTTTTGGTAGAAAGGAGAAACGACATGCAGAGAGCATCATCGATGGGAAGAAGGAGGAGACCCCCTCCAACTCCCACAAAGCCTTGAATTTTTTCATGTTGTTATATAGGGGTGCTTTGGCACCTCTTTTTTTATTCTAATTTTTCTCAATCAAATAAATTTTCCTTTCAATCTGTAATTATTATTTCTCAGATTTCTAATCATTCTATTAACGAAAAATCATTATTTTGTTTAATTATTTTTATTTGTTTAAATTCAACTATTTTTTGTCATTCAACATTTTTTAATACATAAACTCAAGGAATCATATAATTTTCTATAATTGCATTGTTGGGTATAAAAATTCAGTTTTGACTATTTTCTTGTATGTATAGTTTTGCACTACTTCAAATTATTACATTTTTACTATTATCCAACTTTATTTCTATTTTTGTTTTTTTTGTTATTTCATTTTTTGTAGGGTATATTGTTTTTATTATTCAAGTTCTAAGTTCATCAATTAAATCAATTTTTGTATTTACTTTGTTTCAAACTTTAAGTTTTTGTAAAATATCGTCTTTAATCTCAAATGATACTTTTATATCTTTTGTATCACTTATCTCAACTATCGGCATACTAGGAACTATTACTTGTCATATTTCTACAAATTTCTTTGTAATAACTCATGATATAGGAGCTCTGATAACAGAATTATTTATACTTACTAGACTTAATTCCTTGTTTAGGTTGATTTTTTGGTTTTCTAAATCCAATTCACTTATTTTTGCTAATTTTTGATTTTCTATATTTGCTTTGTTTTTCTCTATTTCATTTATCTTTTCACTAGCTTCTTTTGATTTTGTTTCTACATCGCTTATTTTTAAATTGTGTCATATTAGTGCTTGCTCATAATTTTTGTTAATTGTATTTAAATTTCCATTAGCTAATTCTACTTTTTTTTGTAATAAGCTTAAAGTTTTTTCTTTTTCATTTTTGAAATCTTCAATACTTTCTGATAATCATTTAAGTCAAAGAATATATTCTCAACTTACAGTTACCAATGCACTTTCTATGTCTCTTCAAAATGCTGAAATTTTATCTTTATGAGATGATATAATGCTATCAGAAAAATTTGGAACATTAGATACTGAATTATCAACTGTTTCATATAGATTTTTTAAAAAATTTCTTAAATTATTATTGAATTCTACTCATTTTTTAAGTACTATTTCTATTTCTTCATTTGTTGGATTTTTATTTAAAATTGATTCTTCATATACTTTTTTGTAACTTAAAAAATCAGTATTAACATTTTTAAACTCTGTTATTACTTCATTTTTTTGTATGCTATCTCTAGCTCATAAAAAGTCTTGGAATACATCATTTTTATCATCATTTTCAGGGTTTATAACTCATAAAAGTTCATCTACATATTTTATAATATTTGTATCTATAATCATCGAATTTGTAATTGCATTTTTTCAGTTTGAATATAGATTTTTTTCCTTTGTGTCTAGTACCAAACGAGTTTGTTCAAGTTCAATTTTTGTACTTTCAAGTGAATTTTTTGTAGTTTCAACTTGAGATGCAATTGTTTCAAGTTCTTTATCTTTTATATTTTTACTAAGAGATAATATATTATTTGCTCATTCTAGGTTTATATTTATTTGATTTTCAAGAGATTTTGTTACATCTATTTGGCTATCAAAACTTTTATTTACTGCATTTTTTAAATTATTTATTTGCTCAATCATCAATTCTTGATTTGATAATGCAACATTACTTTCTGCACTATCTATTTTTGCGATAATATCTCAAACATTAACAAAATCTCATTCTTTTACATAAATACTTTGAATAAGTCATCATTGTTTTGCTCAAATTTGAGTTTTTGTTTCACTTTCTGTGTATCATACATAATTATCTTCTAGATTTATACTTCAAGTTTGAACAGTTGTAGTTTTGTAATATTTTTCTACTTTTTGTTCTTCTTTTTTACATGAATAAAAAGAAAAAGTTAAACTTATTAGTAATAATGTAGTTATAATTTTTTTCATCATATTTCAAATATTAATTAAATAATTTTGTAATTTCTTTTATTAGTTTGTCTAAATCAAATGGACAGTTTCAAAAAATGCATTTTTTTCTACTTAAATCTTCAAGTAAGGATAAAAGTAAAAAAGTTTTTTCTTCTTTGAATTCATATTTTTCTTTTAGTTTTACTTTTATTATTTCAAATATTATTTTTTGTTTTTCTTGTATATTTTTTCTTAGTAAGTCATTTTCACAGTATCAATTTTGATTAATTATAGAAAAAATATTATTACTTTTTTTGGGATATTTAATAAAATCTTCAATAAATTTCTCTAATTTTTTATCAAGAATTTCTTCTATAAAACTTAGATAATTTTCAAAAGAATAATTAACCATATCTATTAATAAATCTTCTTTTGAAGGGAAGTAATAGTATAGGGAAGCCTTTTTTATCTCTAAAATATCTGCAATTTCTTGTAAAGATACATTTTTAAATGGTTTATCATAAAAAAGTGGTTCAAGTTTTTCAAGTATATCTAATTTTTCCATATATTTAATATTAAAACCTAACGATAGGTAGATTATATTTTTATTTATTTTAAAGTCAAGAAAAAATAATTTGAAATAGTTAAAAAATAAGTAAAATACTTAAGGAAACACGGAATAATTCAAAAATGTTAAATTTTTTTAACATTTCACTTCGCAAATAAAATCTAAAAATTATTTCAAAACTCGCTTTATCAAGCTCAAACAGTTGAAAAATTTTTGATTTTATAGCTGCTCGTTCCATTAAAAATTTAAATATTTTTTCATTTATTCCGTTATTTTTTAAAATAATATTTTATATACTTAAATAAGTTTGGAGAAACATTTTTAATTTGTTATATCTAAAAATATTTTTTAAAATTATAAAATGCAAGAACAAAATAAATTAACTTGATTATTAAAAATAAATTTATCAATTATAGTTTTGGTAATAGGATTTTATATATTATATATTTGAGCATCTTTCTTAATTCCTTTTGTAATAGCATTGCTTATTGCTTTTGCTATAACTTCAACTTATTCTTTTTTTAAAGGATTTCTAAGGTATTGAATAATATCTTTTATTTTAACTCTTTTTTTATATGTTTCAATAGTTTGGGGTGTAGTTGAGATAATCAATACAAATATAATTAGTATAATAGAAAAATCTTCGTTTTATCAAGATCAATTAAGATTTTTAATAGATAAATGAGTGGATAAATTTTGAATCAATGAATGAGAAGTCTATCAAAAAATGTGGAATTATATTGATTTACCTAAATTATTTACATCAATGGCTGCTATATTAACAAATATGCTTAGCTATTTTTGAATTATAAGTTTTTATCTTGTTTTTATACTTTTAGAGTATAAATTTTTTGAAAAAAAATTGAGAATGATGATATGAAATGAGTGAAAAAGAAAGAAAGTTTTTGATATAATTCATGAGATAAAAGAAGATGTTAAATCTTATTTTTTGATAAAGACATTCGTAAGTTTATTAACTTGATTTTTTTCCTATTTGCTTATGATTGCAGTTTGACTTGATTTTGCATTATTTTGGGCTTTTTTAATTTTTTTATTAAATTTTATACCAAATATAGGTTCTATTATTGCTGTATTTTTTCCTATTGTTCTTTCAATAATTCAATTTAATGATTATTATCATTTTTTAATTGTATTTTGATGATTAGTTTCAATTCAGATGATAATTTGAAGTATTTTAGATCCAAAATTAACTTGAAATAAGCTTAATCTAAGTCCTCTTGTAATCTTACTTGCTTTGGTTTTTTGGGGGTTAATATGGGGGATAGTATGAGCTGTTTTATCTGTTCCAATAATGGTTATCTTAAGTATTATATTTTCAAAATTTGAAGAAACTAAGTGATTAGCAATTTTATTATCTGAAAAGTGAGAGTTGAAATCAGATTATGATGCTGAGTTTGAAAAACACAAAGTTAAATTTTTACAAAAAGTAAAAAATATATTTAAAAAAAAGTAGATGTTATATTTCTACTTTTTTGTTTATAGGAAAAAATAATCAGATAATAGTATAATTTTTTATGGTAATAAGATTGTTAAAAGTATCTACAATTTTTCTATATTTTTCAACTTTTTCTCATATTTTATAGCTTCTGTCTATAGTAAGCTCTTTTATGTATTGAAACCTTCATTCATTCTCTAGTTTTTTATTTTTCAAACAAACACTGTAGATAAAGTTCATTTCATGATGAATGTATCTTTCATTTTTCAGTATTTCTATAAAACTTACATTGTTGCTGTCATTTAATGAAAATTCTATTTTTCTCAACTTTATAATCTCCTCAAAAATCTCATCATGTTTAGTTAGATGTTTTTTTGTAACTTCATATATTGATGGAATTAGATTTGTCCTTTGATATAATAATTTTTTTATTAATAATTCTAGTTTTCATATTTTGCTTTTCAAAGCCAATAAAAATATGTAAAATAGTGTTAAAAATAAAATTATTATTGAAATTATTATGATTGAAGTTGACATATAGAAAAGTTTTAATCAAAAAATATATAATATATTCTAATTTTATTATAAATCTTATATAATGTCAAAACGATTTAATAATTTATTTTGACTTTTTTAGTTTTTAAATATAATTTGACTTGACAAGTGTTGCAAAGAATTATATTTGTAATACTTTTTTATTGTTTAAAAAATGAACATTATGAAATTTTTGAAAGATTCATTTAGAGAATTGAAGCATGTAGTTTGGCCTACTAGAGATGAAACAAAAAAATATTTTATTATAGTTATATTATTTATTATATTTTTCGGTTTGTATCTTTTTGTTTTTAGTAATATTTTTGGTGAATTAATTATGTGGTTAAAAAATGCTATTTAAATTATAATTAAAATAAAATGGAAAATAATGCAAAATGGTATGTTATACAAGTTATATCAGGTACAGAGGAAAATGTAAGACAATCTCTTTTTCAAAGAAGAGAAAGTTTTTGATTAGAAGATTATATACTTGATGTATTTGTACCTACACATGATGTAGTATCTGTTAGAACTGGTTGAGTAAAAGTAAAAAGAAAGAAAAATATATTACCAGGTTATATACTTGTTCAAATGGTTGTTACAAATGAAAGCTGGTATATAGTAAGAAATACTCCAAATGTAACTTGATTTTTATGAGCTTGAAATATACCTGTACCAGTTTCTGAAAGTGAATTAGAACAATTAAAATGAAAAGTAGAACAAAATGCTGAAACTTTTTCTACAAAATATAAGGTTTGAGATATAGCGATAGTAACAAAAGGTCCTTTTGAATGAAATGAGTGAGTTATAACTGAATTAAATGAAAATAAATGAACTGTTAAGTTAAATATAAATTTAATGTGAAGAGATACTCCGCTTCAATTAGATTTTTCTCAAATTAAAGTTAATTAAAATAAAATGAATTCAAGGATTCTTGTAAAAATTGTAACTATATTATTTTTTTTATTTGTAGTACATATTTCTTTATATTATATATTACCAACATATAAAGATATTTTTACTGTATTAAAATATGATGATAAAAGTACAGAAAATATATTAAATACATGATCTATTACTAATTCTTGAAATGTAATTAAATGAATATCTAGCTATACTTGAAGTATTTTAGATATGGAAATTGAGGAAAAAGAAAATACTGAATCAAAAATAATAATAACTGATGAAAAAATAGTCTTTACTTGAACTTTAGATTCAAATAATTTATCTGAAGTGGAAAAAAATATACTTGATTTATTTAAAGATTATAAATTAGATGAATTATTTTCTCATAGTAGTTTGTTTGATTTAACAACAGAATATCCAGATCCTTATCTAGAATATTATAATTGAGAGTCAGATATTACTTTATATATATTTAAATCAAAGTTATATAATGATGTTTTAAATGTATTTGATGTAATCTCATATAATCTGCCTTTTAAAATAAAGAAAGTTAATAACTTTTGAGATGAAAGTTTTTTTATAAATATGGATAATAGTTTAGAAGATGGATATGTTAGATTAGTATTTTCTTATAAAAATAAAGTTTTTTGATTGAAAATAAAAAAAGATTCGTATAATGATATAAAAGAAACATTAAATAAATTAAAATAATAATTCTTAACAAATTAAATTATGTCAAAAATAAAAGAAAATGTAATTTATCTTACATTGGAATGATTGAAACAACTTGAATGAGAGCTTAAACAACTTAAAGAGGTTAGGAGAGTTGAAATAGCTGAAAAACTTAAAGAAGCAATAAGTTTCTGAGATTTATCAGAAAATGCTGAGTATGAAGAAGCTAGAAATGAACAAGCTCAAGTTGAACTTAGAATAGCAGAACTTGAAGAACAATTAAAAAATGTTGAGATAATTAAGGAAGAAAATGTAAAACAAGAAGATAAAGTCACTATGTGAAAAGAAGTAACTTTACTAAATATAGAAGAAAAAGAAGAAGAAACATTTAAAATAGTAGGGTCTACAGAAAGTAATATACTTGCTGATTTACCAAAAATTTCAAATGATTCTCCTGTATGAAAAGCTATTCTTTGAAAGAAAGTGGGTGATGTAGTTAAAGTAAAATCAAATGCTTGAGTATCTGAATATAAAATAATCTCTATAAAATAATTTTATAAAAATGAATTCATATTTTTATTTAAATTTACTTTTTGTCCCAGCTTTAGCTTTTGTTATGGCAATTATAATTAAAGGTTTAATTATAATGTTTAAAACATGAAAGCTAGATATAAATGCTGCTTTATGAAGTTGATGAATGCCTTCAGTTCATAGTGCTGTTGTAGTTTCTTTAACGACAGCAGTATGACTTAAACATTGAATAAGTAGCGATCTATTTGCAGTTTGTCTAGCATTTACAGTTATCATAATCTATGATGCTATAAATGTCAGATTTGAAGCATGACTTCATGCTGAAGCTATAAATAAACTTTTTCCAGAATGAAAAAAATTTAAAGAATCTCTTTGACATCTTCCAAGTGAAGCCTTTGCTTGAAGTATATTAGGTATCTTGGTTGCGGTGATTTTGTATTATATGTGTTAAGTAGATAATTACAAAAATCCTCTTCTTTTTCAAAAGAAGAGGATTTTTGTAATTTGATTTTGAAACCTCGAGGATTTCGTTGCAATGGCCAGCGGCTATGCGAAGTATTTACTTAATTTATTCCTTTTTAGAACAAAAATCGAAATAAGTAAAGTTAACCTTAACTATTCAACTGTTACACTTTTTGCTAAATTTTGAGGTTTATCTACATCTCTTCAAAGTATAGTTGCAGTGTGAAGGGCATATAACCATACTGGGATAAGTGCTACAAAAGGAGTTACTACTTTATCTACTTCTGGCACTTCGATTGTATCATCATATAAATCTTTATCATCTTCTCATGTGGTAATTACTCAGAGAACTATACCATTTCTAGCTTTTACTTCTTTTATGTTTGAATTTGTTTTTTCTTCAAATACTCATTTCAAGTTCAAGAATATACATAAGAAATTTTTGTTAACCAAAGCTAGCGGTCAGTGTTTCATCTCTCAACTTGAATAGGCCTCAGAGTGAATATAACTTAGTTCCTTTAACTTTAATGCTCACTCCTCTGCAATTGGATAAAGTAAGTTTCTTCACATGAAAAATAAGCTTTTATAATCGCAGTATTCTTTTGCAATTTTTTTGATTTCTTTGCTTTTTTTTAATTGTTTTTCAAATATTTTTTTAAGGTTTGAAAGTTCTTCAATTATTTCTCTTCATCTAGAATATTGTAAATCTCTTTTCATTCACATACTAAGAGCCATAAGTATCAAAACTCAAAGTTGTCAGATTATGTTTTTTGTTGATGCAACTCAGATTTCAGCTCAAGCATGTGAAAAAAGTCACATATCACACATCCTAGCAATTGTACTTCAAACTACATTTACTATTCAAAAAGTTAAACATCATTTTGATTTTACCATTTTTAAACACTCTCTTACATCAGCTGTTTCACCAGATTGAGACATAAATATGTAAAGTGTTTTTTCGTCCGGGATAAATGTATCATATAAAAATTCATTACTTATTCTTACCTCTGCAGGAATTCAAGATAATTCTCTAAACCAGTAAGTTCAAACTTGTCATGCAAAATAGCTTGATCCTGAGGCTATTATTTCAATTCTTTCTATATCATGTTCATTTAGTTCTTGAAGTGTTTCGTTGTGAATTGATTTTGTTTCAAAGTTTATTCTTCATTTAAATACATTTTCTATTACTTCTGGTATTTCATGAATTTCTTTTTCTGTAAATGTATCAAATTTACCTTTTTCTGATTTTTTCTGATTTTTCTCGATTTTTTCACAATCTCTACATACTTCTGTGTCATTTGAAAATATTGAAAATTTACCATTCTCAATGATAACTACCTCATTATCTTCCATTTGTACGAACTCAGAAGCAACACTTGATAGCGCATTTATATCACTTGCAAGAAAAAAATCGCTATCTTGGATTCAAATAATCATCGGACTACCAAGTTTTGTACCAACTAGCATTCATGGATTCTTCTTGTCTATTATTGCAAGAGCATAAGCTCAAACTATTATCTTTGTTACTTTTTGTAAAGTTGATAAGATATTTCAGTCATATTTTTCTTCTATAAGTTTTGCAACTACTTCACTATCAGTTTCAGAATAAAATTTGTATTTCTTTTCTAACTCTTTTCTAAGAGCTTTATAGTTTTCTATAATTCAGTTATGAACTATAAAAAATCTCTCACTTTCGCTATAATGAGGATGTGCATTATTTTCTGTTACTCATCCGTGAGTTGCCCATCTAGTATGTGCTATTCCAACAGGATAAGATGATTTTTTCTTATTTAATTCTACTTTTGTAGCTAGATTTGAGACTCTTCAAACTGCTTTTTCTAAAAATACTTCTCATTTCTCGTTAATTCAAACTACTCAAGCACTATCATATCATCTGTATTCTAGGTTTTTAAGTCATTCTATAAGAAATGGAATTGAGTCTTCTTTTCAATTATAAGCAAATATTCAGCACATAAATTAGTGGTTAGTAATTAGTAGTCAGTATTTAGCGACTAATTGGTTAGTAGAAATATACTAATCACTTTGAACTAAAAACTAGTTAGTATTTTAGCTTTCTCAAAGAGTAAGTTCTATTTCTTTTTCATCTCAATTTTTCTTTAATACTTTCAATTTCAAAATATCTCAAGGAATTTTTGTTTGAATAATTGAAGCAATAGTATTATCTAAATTTATTTTTTTACCTTCTGCTTCAAGTATTGTATCTCAAGCTTCGAGTCATGCTTTTTCAGCACTGCTTCAAGGAATTATTGAACTCTCAGTCTCAGGAATATATGCTCAATAGTTTACTTTTAATCATAATTCTTTTTGTATTCAAGGAGAGTTTATTATATAGTTAACTCATACAAAAGGTTTTTTTATTGTACCGTATTTTGTGATAGATCTAAGTATATAATCAATTCTATTTTGAGTAAGAGGAATTGAAAATCAAAGTCATTCAGCTCACGAAACAATAGCTGTATTTATACCTATTACTTTTCAATCTAAGTTTATAAGTGGTCATCAACTATTTCAAGGATTTATTGCAGCATCTGTTTGAAGTAATCATGATAGTTTAATAGTATTATCAGATATTGTTCTGTTTTTACCACTTAAAACTCAAAGAGAAACTGAATTTTGATACTCTGCAAGTGCATTTCAAACAGCAATTGTAAATTGTCATACATTTAGCTCATCACTATCATTAATAATCTCTAAAGGTTCATAAATCTTGTCTAGGTTTATTTGAATAACTGCCAAATCAGTTATTGGATCTACAGCAAGTATAGTTGCATCATATTCAGTTCAATCATTTGCTATAACGGTATATTGTGCATTTGGATCTGAAACTACATGTTTGTTTGTGATAATTTTACCGTCTTTTGTAATAAAAAATCAAGTTCATCATCAAACTTTGCTTTCTACAGTTCAAACTGGAGTTTGGAAAAATCAAAAAGGATCTTGTCTATAAACAGTTAAATCTTTTTTTATGATAATACTTACAACTGAAGGTGATATATTTTTAACTATTTTTGTTATATCGTTTTGTAAACTAACTACACTTGTTATTTTTTCTGTTTTTGTTGTTTCTTGTGTAACAACTTTTGGTTCAGGTCTAAGTCAGATAAAATCTCATCAGTATTTTATCATTAATCCTGCTCAAATAGTTCATGAAAATAAAGAACAAATTATTATTATAATACTTAAAAATGTGTAACTAAATTTTCTCATAAAAAATAAATTAATTTACAAAGTATTATGTATTTTAAGAAAAAAGTTTAAAAAGTTAATTTTTTTTAGTAAATAGAATTGACAATTATTTTTTAATATCTATTCTAGATTTTCATGCATAACTTGAGTTTTATAAAATTTCGAATAAATATTGTTACCTGTATTTAATAATTCCTTATGGTTTCAACAACTTTTTATATTTCAATCTTCTAAGCAATAAATAATATCAGCTTTTGAAATAGTACTCATACGGTGAGTTATAAAAATAATTATTTTATCTTTCTTTTGTTTTAATAATTCTTTCATAACTATAACTTCATTTTCTGCATCAAGTTGGTTTGTTCATTCATCTAAAATCAGTATTTGTCTATTTTGAATTAATACTCTTATGATAGCAATTAATTGTTTTTCTCATCCTGAAAAATCTATATCTTTTCATATAATTGCATCAAGTCATTTTTTGTGTTTTTTGATTTTATTTTTTATTCAAAATATTTCTAAATAATTCCAAATTTGTTCATTAATATTTTTTGATTCATTCACTCAAAGTATAATATTTTCTTTTATAGTTGAATCCCATCATAATATAAAAGGAACTTGTGTTAAAAATGATATTTTTTCTGCAAAAGCATTTTGTTCCCATTTTTTCGAATTGTCATTATCAAATAACAACTCTCAATTATAACTTCTAAAAAATCATGAAATAATATGCATAAGTGTTGTTTTTCATGCTCAATTTTTTCAAACTATTCAATAGATTTTTCATTTTTCAAAACTAATACTTAAGTCATTTAAAACTGATTGATTTTCTATTTTTTTCTCTTCTTCAATTGTTTCAATTAATTTTTTTATATCATCATCTAGCCGTGTTTTTGATTTTTTTACTCATTTAGATAAATAATTTTTTAGTATTTCTAGGTATTCTAAATCATAACTTGCTATATTTGGATATGAAAAAAATAGATTTTTTATTTCTACTTTGTTTATGTTTTTACTATTTTTTTTACTTCATACACTTTTACACATTTTTAGAAAAAGTAGTATAGTTTTTTGTCTAAATTGAAATTCCCAGATTCATTGTTTGAAATCAAAAATAGATCTAATTATTCCAGATAATACTCACATACTAGACACGACTAAGACTACCATACCAACAGATGCTCAACTATAAAAAACTCAAAATCAAACAATAGCTTTTATGATTATATCAGTTAAACTAGAGTTTATAAGTCAAAAAGTACTATATATGAAATCTACATAATTTTTTTGTAGTCAATTCTTTACTTGCTCATCCAAAATTCATTTGTATGATCTTACAGACGATTTTATAGCTCAGTTTGTCGCTAACTGTATAAATTCACTTAAAAATAGGTGACTATATTGATAAATTTTTCTTCATAATCTGAATTCCCATTTTATATCATATTTTTTAGTTAAATTTCTTTTATATATGTCTATGTAGTATGAAACAATTGTTGAAGCAAGTACCACAAATAATAGCTTAATATCAAAATATGCATAAACTGCAGTTATTCAAACTCATTTAATTATATTTGATATTATTTCACTAGGTAAATTTAAAATAGATTTAGCAAAATCTTTGAATTCATCTCTAACTAGGTATGAAAAATGCTGAAATCTTGAATTCATAGTTTTTCAGACTTCCATATTTTCCATATGTTTGAATAATTCTAGTTGTATATCATTTTCAAAGTAATCTTCTCTAGATGATATAAAAATTCTAATTATTGAATTGATTATATTGTCTAGTATCTTAACTATCAAAATCACAAATAAAATAATCAAAAATATAGAAAATGCTTCAAAATGTATATTTAAAAATTCAAGTGACTTTTTTTCTACAAGTTGGTCAGTTTCAAACTTCAAAAGTAGTGGCATAAAAACTCACACGATTCAACTTATAAATCACTCAATTCAAATAAGTATAAAAAGAAGTTTGTGTCTCTTGTATATTGGGAGGAAAAAGTTTTTAAGTTTTTGGTTAAGCATAGAGGAAATAGGTTATTTTAGAAATTGTATGAATTGTTTTGAAAATATCAAGGTGATATATGTGTGAAAATATTGACATAATATAAAAATATATTAAAATAAATAATGTTTACATTTAATGATTATAAAAAATATGTCTTGAATAAATAAAACAGAAATTTATGAAATATTAAAATGATTAAAAGAATCAGAAAGTATATTAAGTGATTCTAAAATAAAAAAACTTATAGAAGATTTTGAAGATTCTATAAGTTGTCTTTTGACTTCACCAGAAAAAGTAAATCCAGATTTGGCTTATGATTTGCAACTTATAGTGTCTAGTTTGATAGATGTATTAAAAAACAAAAGTAAAAATCTCAGAAAATCACAAATAGCAAGTATAGTTTCTATTATAGATTATTTACTTTCTCATAGAACAAGATGATTAATCAAACTACCAACTTGAACATGAAAAACTAAACTTTTTACTGAGATAGTTTCATCACTTGAATTACCAACGGTTATTTTAGTACCAAAAATAAATCTAAAATGACAAACTAGTGAATATTTTGAACGAGAAAATGTTTTTGAAATATGAGAAAATTGAAGTGCAGTTAATGATGTAAAAAATACATTAAAAAAAATTAAAGAAAAAAATATAACAAATCCAATCATCATAATAACTTATCAGTCTTTTGTAAATATTAAAAAAGATAATGCATTGTTTGAAGAATTTTCTAAAATGATAAAAGTAGTTATAAGAGATGAAGCACATAGATCTCTTTGAGCAAAAACTCAAGAGGCACTAGAAACTATGCATAGTTATAGTGATGTAGATGAAAATGATTTACAAAATCAAGATAAAGACTTACTTGAAACTGATATACTTTTTTCAAATGAAAAACTAGAGCTTTTATTTACCGCAACACCAAATTTGCTTGATAAAAGTGTAAGAGATAGTTATGAAGAGATTTTTTGATTGAAACTTCAAGATTTAGTTGAAGAATGAGTTTTGCATATGCCAAAATATATTCAAGTTTCTGAAGCTTCTGTTCATGTAGGAGATTTAAATGTATGAGAAAGAGTATTAAATCAATTCGCAACAAAATTTGTAAATGAAAATTGAGAATTTACATATAAAGAAATAGTAGATAAATATATAGAATTAAAAAATAAAAATAATTGATATATGCCTACAGTATGATTTTGTAGAGATATAGAACAAGCAGAATTTATGAAAAATTATTTAGAAGAAAGATGAATTAGAGCTATAAGGGTGACTTCTGAAAATGCAAATTATGATAAATGAGTAGATGAAGATGAAGCAAAAAAGATGATAGAATCAAATGAAGTAGATGTAGTAGTTACAGTTACAAAAGTATCGGAGTGATGGGATGTACAAACTCTTAGATGTGCCTTAAACTTTGCTCCAATTTTTAGTGAAGCTAAATATATACAATGAATTGGTAGAACTTTGAGAACTTTTGATTATGAAAAAAACGAGGAAGAAAATCAAAGAAATTGAGTTTTACCAAAGAATTTTGCTTATGTTATAGAGCCAAAGTTTTGGTATATTAAACCTTGAAATTGATCAAAATGATGAGAATGAATAGATGTAGAACCAATAGGGATTGAAAAATGAAAGAAAAGTGAAAAGAAAATAATTATAAAAATATCAGGTATTACTCATTTGATTAATTCAGAAGAATTTGATATAGGTTATTTGAAAGAATTATATTGAGATCTTGATGAATATGGGGAACCTATTTCAAAAGAAGAAGTGATAAATTTTTTCAAAGAAAAAAGTGCTGAATATTGGTTAAGTTTAAATAAAAAACAAATAATTGAAATAGAATATAAATGAAAAAAGATTATAAATCTTGCAAAATTTTCATGATGGACTAATATTAATGATTTAGTTGTACAAACCTATCAGGTTGTGTAGTAAATTTTCATAAAATTACTACGGCTA
>DYHI01000016.1 GCA_020724225.1 Candidatus Altimarinus sp.
GCTTTTAGATAATCTTAAAAAACAACTTGAAATACATAATTTCAAAACTTTAAATGGAAAAACTTTATCAGATAAAGAATTTGATAGAGTTTTAAATCATCTAAATAAATGAAATGTATTTGAAAGAGCTAAAATTTTAAGAGATAAAATGAGTTTAGAACTTGATAATTGAAATAAAATTTGGATCGAATTTATAAATATGGATAACTGGTGTCAAAATGAATTTCAAGTAACAAATCAAATAACTATTGAGTGAACTTATAAAAATCGTTATGATGTAACTTTATTAATAAATTGACTTCCACTCGTTCAAATAGAATTAAAAAGAAGATGACTTGAATTAAAAGAAGCTTTTAATCAAACTAATCGTTATGGGAGGCATAGTTTCGGAAGTGGTGCTTGATTATTTCAATATATTCAATTATTTGTTATAAGTAATTGAGTAAACACAAAATATTATGCTAATAATAAAAAACAAAGTTTTAAACAAACTTTTTATTGGTCTGATGTAAAAAACAAAAATATTACAAAACTAGAAGAGTTTACAAAGGTATTTTTAGAGCCATGTAATATATCTAAAATGATAACTAGATATATTGTTTTAAATGAAACTGATAAAATATTAATGATTTTAAGACCTTATCAATATTTTGCTGTTGAAGCTATTATTGATAGAGTAAAAAATTCAAATAAAAATGGTTATATTTGGCACACAACTTGAAGTTGAAAAACACTTACTTCTTTTAAAACAGCTCAAATTTTAACAAGAATCCCTGAGGTTAAAAAAGTAGTCTTTGTAGTAGATAGAAAAGATTTAGATTATCAAACAACAAAAGAATTTAATAGTTTTTCAAAATGAAGTATTGATTGAACTGATAATACTCAAGAACTTGTTAAACAATTTGAAGATAGTAATACAAAACTAATTGTAACTACTATTCAAAAACTAAATACAGCTATTTCAAAAGAGAAGTATTTAAAGAAAATGGAAGCTTTAGCAAATGAAAAAGTTGTGTTTATTTTTGATGAATGTCATAGAAGTCAATTTTGAGATACTCATGATAGAATTAAAAAGTTTTTTGCTAATAATCAAATGTTTGGTTTTACATGAACTCCAATTTTTGCTCAAAATCATAATAATAAAAGAACTACAAAAGATTTATTTGAAGAACAATTACATAGTTATGTTATAACTGATGCAATAAAAGATGAAAATGTATTAAGATTTTCAGTTGAATATATAGGAAAATATAAAGAAAAATCAAACACTAATTTAGATATAAAAGTAGAAGAAATAGATACTAAAGAACTTTTAGAATCTCCAGATAGATTAGAAAAAATAGCTCAATATATTATTGATAATCATGATGCAAAAACTCATCATAAAGCATTTACATGAATGTTTTGTGTAAGCTCTGTTGATACTTTGATAAAATATTATGAAATATTTAAAAAGAAAAAACATAATCTAAAAATTGCGACAATATTTTCATATTGAACTAATGAAGATGATAAAGATGCTGATTGAATAATTGATGATATTCAAATTGAAGTAAAAGATAACGAAATAAATAAACATAGTAGAGAAAAATTAGATGAGTTTATCGGAGATTATAACAATATATTTTGAACTAAATTTTCAACAAAAGATACTCAAAGTTTTTATAATTACTATAATGATATAGCGAAAAAAGTTAAAGAAAGACAAATTGATATTTTACTTGTTGTAAATATGTTTTTGACTTGATTTGATTCTAAAACATTAAATACTTTATATGTAGATAAAAATTTAAAATATCACTGACTAATTCAAGCTTTTTCAAGAACAAATAGAATATTAAACGAACAAAAATCACAATGAAATATTGTTTGTTTCAGAAATCTTAAAGATGATGTTGATAAAGCTATAGCACTATTTTCAAACCCAGAAGCTAAAGAAGTAATTTTAATGGAAAGTTTTGAAACCTATATTAAATATTTTAATCAAGCATTAGAAAAACTTATTTTAATTGCTCCAAGTGTTGAATCTGTAGATTGACTTATAAGTGAGGAAGAACAATTTGAATTTGTTAAAGCTTTTAGAGATTTATTGAGATTGAAGAATATACTTGAAACTTTTGTTGATTTTGATTTTAATAAACTTGATATAGATGCTCAAACTTTTGAAGACTATAAATCAAAATATCTTGATATTTATGATGAAGTAAGAAAAAGAAATGATAAAGAAAAAGTTTCGATTTTAGATGATGTTGATTTTGAATTAGAGCTTATAAAGAGAGATGAAATAAATATAGATTATATATTAGTTTTACTTGCTAATTTACATGATTCAGATTCTGAACATAAAGAAAAAATGAAAAAATCTATTTTGGATTTAGTAGCATGAGAAGTAGCACTTAGAAGTAAGAGAGAATTAATTGAAAAATTTATAGAAGAAAATTTATGAAATATTAAAGATTCTTCAAATATTTGAAATGAATTTGATAAATTTATGATATTACATAAATCTAGCGAATTTGAAAAATTATGTAATGATGAAAATATTGATTCAGTAAAATTTGCAAAACTTATAAGTGATTATTTATATACTGAAAAAATGCCATTAAAAGAAGAAATAGCCGATACATTAAATTATAAACCAAAATTACTTGAAAGAAAAAGTGTAATTGATAGAATCAAAGATAAAATGCAAGAATTTATTAATATATTTGAGAGTTAATATTTACAAAGGTATACAATTTTCACAAAATTAGTTAAGATTTCTTCTAAACTAAGACAAATTTGTCCAGTTCTAGATGAAATTTGAAAAATTTAAACTTTAAATGTTAATTAATTAACTAAACATATGACAAATAATTGAACTTACTTAGAAACAAATAGATGACTAGATCCAGTTATAGAAGATCTTTATAAAGAATTGAGAAATTTATTCCCAGAGATGACAGAATGAGTTTTGAAATCAAATGGGATATTTACTAAACTTTTAAATGATTATATAAATTGAGAATTAGATTGAATTACTGAATTTTTAGATAATAGAGGTTATGAATTCAAGGATTCTATACTTTTAAGTTCAGAAAAGATAGAGATGAGGCCTAAAGCTAGAGAAAAAGTTTTGAATTGAGAATATTTTGTATGACTTAAGTTATTTTTTGAGATAGAAGAATGAATCATGAAAGAAAAAAAATATTTGATTTTTGCGAAGAAAAAAGATAAACCATGATTTGAATGATTAAGTGAATGAGTTAAAAATTTTTTAGCTTGATTTATGTCACCAAAATGACAAAACTAAATTTTTAATTATTTTTGACTTTTTAAGTATTTTATATACAATTCTCGCGATTAAAATTGATGATTTTCTCATCTTTTTTATTTTTATTATTTATAATATTGACTTATGGCTACTAAATTTCCTTTAAACAAGGTAAGAAATATAGGTATTATTGCACATATAGATGCTTGAAAAACTACTACAACTGAAAGAATACTTTTCTATACATGAAAAATTCATAAAATAGGAGAAACTCATGATTGAGAAGGGACAATGGACTGGATGGAGCAAGAAAAAGAAAGAGGTATCACTATTACTTCTGCTGCAACTACTGCTTTCTGGAAAGATATGCAAATAAACATTATCGATACTCCTTGACATGTAGATTTTACTATCGAAGTAGAAAGATCACTTAGAGTACTTGATGGTTGAGTTGCTGTATTTGATGCATCTCAATGAGTAGAACCTCAATCAGAAACTGTTTGGAAACAAGCAGATAAATATGGAGTTCCAAGAATTGCATTTGTAAATAAAATGGATAAAACAGGTGCTGATTTTTATATGACACTTGATTCTATTAGAAAAAGATTATCAGGAGATAAAGCTGTAGCAATCCAATTACCAATTGGTTCAGAATGAGATTTTGAATGAGTTATAGATTTGGTTACTATGAAGGCATACAAATTTGAATGAAATAGTTGAGAAAAAGTTACAGAAGTTGCAATACCAGAAAATATGGTAGATAAAGCTAATCAATATAGAGCTGAATTAGTTGAAAAAGCTGCATCTTTGGATGATGCTTTGATGGAAAAATACTTTGCTGAATGAGATTTATCAGTTGAAGAATTAAAAAGAGGGATAAGAAAATGAGTATGTGCTAATAATTTATATGGTGTAATTTGTGGTTCTGCACTTCAAAATATCTGAGTACAACTTATGATAGATGCTGCATGTGATTACTTACCTAGTCCTATTGATGTAAATAATGGTATTTTGACTGTTATGGATCCAGATGATAAAGAGATAACTGAACAAATAAAAGTAGATGAAAATTCTCCACTTGCTGCAATTGCTTTCAAAATAATGACAGATCCATTTGTAGGTAAACTATGTTTTACAAGAGTATATGCAGGTACACTAAGAGCTGGTTCTTATGTATACAATGCTACAACTTGAGAAAAAGAAAGAATAGGAAGACTTTTACAAATGCATGCTAATCAAAGACAGGAAATAGAAGAAATTACTGCAGGTAATATCTGAGCAATCGTATGATTGAAAGATACTAGAACATGAGATACAATTTGTGATGTAAACAAAAAATTGATGGTTGAATCTATAGAATTCCCAGAGCCAGTTATATCTGTATCTGTTGAGCCAAAATCAAAAGCAGATCAAGAAAGAATGGGTATGGCATTATCAAAACTAGCTGAAGAAGATCCTTCTTTCAAAGTTAGAACTGATGAAGAAACTGGTCAAACTATCATATCTGGTATGGGTGAATTACACTTAGATATCATCGTAGATAGAATGAAAAGAGAATTTAAGGTAGAATGTAATGTAGGGGCTCCACAAGTTGCTTACAGAGAAACAATTAAAAATCCAGTTAAAGATGTAGAACATAAATACTCTAAACAAACTTGAGGTAGATGACAATTCGGTCATGTTATCATATCTTTTGAACCATATAAAGAAGCTGATGCTGATGATAATGGAATCAAAAAAGTTAATAAATTTGTTAATAAAGTTGTTGGTTGAGTTATACCAAAAGAGTTTATACCAGGTGTAGAAAAATGATTAGATTGATCATATGCTAGAGGTTACCTTGCAGGTTACCCAATGGTTGATATAAAAGCTACTCTTACTTTCGGTTCTTACCATGAAGTTGATTCGAGTGAATTATCATTTAGAATTGCTGCTTCAAAAGCATTTAGAGATGCTTGTAAAAAAGCAAATCCAGTGTTACTTGAACCTATAATGAAAGTAGAAGTAAATACTCCAGAAGAATATATGGGTGATGTACTTGGACAAATCAATTCAAAAAGAGGTAGAATTGAAGAAATGGGACAAAGAGGACAAGCAAAAATTATTACTTGTTATGTGCCACTTTCAGAGATGTTTGGTTATTCTACACAACTTAGATCTGCTTCTCAATGAAGAGCTTCATATGCTATGGAATTTGATCATTATGAAGAAGTTCCTACTAATGTTGCAATGAAAATCAGAGAGGAAAGAGGGTTTAAGCTTGCTGAAGATGATGAATAGTCTTATAAGTTTTACTAAAAGATTAGCTATTTATAGCTAATCTTTTTTTATTTTTTAAATTAATTTTGCTTTTTTAAAAAATGGCTTAAAATGAAAATACTTACTTAAGGAAAAGGTAAGTATTTAATGAAGATAAAAAATTTTTTAATTTAAAAGAATCATCAAAAAATTTTTAATAAAATTATTTTCACTTTTTTTCAAAAACATCTGTAATACTTCACCTATAACAACAATAGGGATGTATATTTTTTTAAAACTGTACTATTTATTATAGTGTTTTTGAGGATACTATTATATTTAATAAAAATCAAAAATATGAATACAATGTTATTTTTATGAGCTATTATTGGGATAGCTTTGGCTTCAGTTGTGTTTTTTATCGTAGAAAACAAAAGGTTGAAAAAATCTAGCTCTAAGTCTGAAATAATTATCAAGGAAGCTGAAAAAAGAAAAGAAGAACTTATATCACAAGCAAATTTAGAAAAAGACAATTTATTAAAAGATGCTCGTGAAGAAAGAGAAAATATGTTGAAACAAGCTCGTGAAGAAAGTTACGAAATAACTAAAAAAGCTGAAAAAATAGAAGAAAGAATACTTGAAAGAGAAACAAAAATTGAATCTAAATTAGATGAAATTTCAAAGAAACAAGAAGATTTATTGAAGCAAGAAGATTCATTGAAAGAAACTAAACAAAAATTGAACACAAAGATAGAAGAACTTGATTGAAAACTTTGAGAAATAGCTAAACTAACAGAAAAGGAAGCTCGTGAATTATTTTTAACTCAAATATGAGAAAAATATGAAAATGATGCTTTATCTTTGATAGATAAACATAAAAAGAAAGTTGAAGAAAGAAAAAAAGAAATTGCAAAAGAAATAGTTATAAAATCAATTCAACAATATGCTTGAGATGTAACGAGCGAATCTACTGCTACAATTATAGAAATACCAAGTGATGATATCAAAGGTAAACTTATAGGTAAAGAATGAAGAAATATAACTTCTTTTGAAAGAGCAACATGAGTTGCACTTATAATTGATGATACACCAAATAGTGTTTTCTTGTCTGCATTTGATTTATACAGAAGATATGTTGCGAAAAAGTCTTTAGAAAAATTGATTGAAGATGGTAGAATACAACCAGCTAGAATAGAAGAAGTGGTTCAAAAAACTGAAGAAGAAGCAGATGTGCTTTTGAAAGAATTAGGAAATACTACACTTGATGAACTAGGTATATCATGAGCTGTGCCTGATGAAATTATTCCACTTATAGGTAAACTTAGATTTAGAACTAGTTATGGTCAAAATATACTTAAACATAGTAAAGAAGTAGCTATGATAGCTGCATCTATTGCAAAGGATCTTTGAGTAGATCAAAAAATAGTTAAAATAGGTTGATTACTTCATGATATAGGAAAAGCACTAGATCATGATATAGAATGAACTCATCCAGAGATTTGAGCAAAAGTAGGTAGAAAATACGGATTAAATGAAAAAATAGTTGATATGATAGAGAATCATCATGGTGAACCAACTTCTATAAGTATAGAAGCCGCTATAGTACAAGTTGCTGATGCTATAAGTTCTGTAAGACCATGAGCTAGAAGAGAAGCTGTTGAAGAATACATAAAAAGAGTTCAAGAAATGGAAAATCTGGCAGCAAGTTTTTCAGGAGTAAATAAAGCTTATGCAATAAGTGCATGAAGAGAAGTAAGAGTCTTTGTTGATGCAAATACTGTTTCTGATTTAGATGCTCAAGAGTTAGCTCGTGATATAGCTAAAAATATACAAGATTCTCTTAGTTACCCTGGAGAAGTAAAAGTAAATCTTATAAGAGAGATGAGAGTAGTTGAGTATGCTAAATAAAATTTAACTTTTCATATATGTGAGATGTATTAAATGAATGAAATTTAAAAAATAGTAAAAGAAATATACCAGAAAAATGAAATAATCCACTAATAGTTGCTTCAATTAATAATTCTAGAATAGAAGAAAGAGAAGAATTTTTATCTGAAAATCTTCCTATTTGAAAAGAATTTGAAAGAGGATCTATTGTTAATTTTGATTTTCCTGATAAAGATATGAAAAAACTTCAAATGAGATTCAATATTGAAACTCAGGAAATTGAATATCAGTGAAAAATAATCAAATTATCTCTTCCAAAATGAGCAAGTATAAAAAGTATTACATTTAGGAAAGCAGGAGTCTTATTAAAATGAAAACTTTGACTTTTTTCCTGAGAATGAGAAGCTAGTTATCAATGACTAATAAAAGCTATTGATGAAGTTTTGAATCAGTGAAAAGCTGAAATAAGGTCTGAAAATTGAACTATAACTCTTGCAAGAAAATAAAATTTTGTATTTTTTTTATAACAAATATAATATAAAAAATTAATTATTAATTATAATAAATTTGTATCCATTTTTACTTGAAATCTCTAATTTTAGGATTTATACATTTTGAATAACAATCACAATAACATTTTTCTTGTTTTATTTTATGTTAAGAAAACTTTCAACTAAGTTTTCTTATGATTTTGATTTATTTAAAGTAAATGTATTTTGGTTTTTTTTATCAACTTTCATATTTTCTAGACTTTTTTATGTATTGGCTCAATGGAATGATATGAAATTTATAAAAAATCCATTTGAGTTTTTTATAATGAGTGATTATAATTTTTCTTTATATGGTGCTATTTTTGGTTTTTTTCTAATTTTATTTATAAACCTTAGATTAAGAAGAGAAAGTATAATCAAGTATTTGGATTGAGTTGTATTGTCATTTTTATTTGTGTTATTTATATGATATCTGGGTGCATTTTTTTGATGACAAATATATTGAAGACCGACAAATATATGAATAGAAATAGCCTATAATAATTCAAATTCACTTGTTCCGTATACTGTCCCAATTTTTCCACTTCCTATTGTTTATGCAATACTTTCATTTATGTTATTTTCTAGTTTATACATAATAAAAATGTATATCAAAACTAGATGATTTATAGGTTATTTATGACTTTGAGCTTTTGCAACTATGTCTTTGGTTTTTGAGTTTTTTAGCTGAAAAGATGATTTTCTATCTGTTAAATTTTTCTTGAATTTCAATCAAGTATGTGCTTTGATTCTATTATTTTTTTCTTGAAGAGTTTTGTATAGTATGATAAAAAAAGCATCATATGAAGGAAATGTACATATAGTAGATAAAGATTAATTATGCTTTCGAAAAATACTATACTAAATATATTTTTATTATCATTTTTAACATCAATTCTTGTAAATAATTATTTACAAGAATTTTTATTGTCATTTTTTATTCTTATCTTTTTTATTATATTTTTAACAAATTTATTTATATATAAAAAATTTAAAATAAAATTTATTTTTATTTACATATTCCTTGTTTTCTGATATATTTTTTGATTATTTGTTAGTTTAAATAATTTAAATGAAATAAAATCAAATAGTGAGTTTTTGGATAGGTATTATTTATGAAACAATAATTATAATTTTACTATTAATGAGTTGTATAAAAAGTGAGAAAATTATAATTCTTATATAGTAAAAATAGATAAAATTTGAAATATTATTGTAGACAAAAATATATTTTGACTTGTCTATATTGCACCAAATTTTAAGTTAGATAAATACGATAAAATTAATACAGAAGCAAAAATACTCATTATAGACAATATAGACACATTTGATTATAAGAACTATCTTTTATCAAAAAATATTTATTTTAAGGTTTATTTATATGAATTTAATTTATTGTCAAAATGAAATTGATTTTTACATAAATTAGAAAATTTTAGAAACAAAATTTTAACAACTATTAATACTATATTTCCCTCAGATGAAGCCATACTTTTATCTTGAATTTTGATTTGAGCAAGGGAAGATATTCCAGAAGATTTAAGAAATAGTTTTAATAACTCATGAACTACTCATTTTATTGCAGTAAGTTGATACAATATAACTATTTTGATTATATTTCTATGATATTTTTTTAAATTTATCCCTTTATTTGTAAGAAGTTTAATAATCATATGTTCACTTATAGTTTTTTGTTTTTTTGTATGACTTGAAGCATCTGTTGTAAGAGCTTGAATTATGTGAATATTAGGGTATTTGATAACTGTTTCTTGAAGAAAACAAATATCTATAACATTGCTACTTTTAACTGCATTTTTAATGGTTTTATATAATCCTTTTTATATAAATTATGATGTAAGTTTCCATTTAAGTTTTTTTGCAGTAATTTGATTACTTTATTTTAAAGATTATTTTGATAAAATATTTTCATTTTTACCAAATACTTTAGCTATAAAAGAAAGTTTCTCACTCACTATGGCTGCAATGCTAGCTACTTTACCAATAATAGTTTTTAATTTCGGTCAAATATCACTTTTAACACCAATATCAAATATTGCTTTTGCATGGACTATTCCTTTTATAATGCTATTTTGATTTTTATCAGTTGTTTTATATTTTATTTTCCCTTTTTTGTGAATTTTATTTTGATTTATAACTTTTATATTTCTTAAATGGGATATATTGGTAGTTTATTTTTTTTGAAATTTAGATAAATATATATTGAAAATAGATTTTCATTCATACGGAATTTATCTTGAAATATTATATTTTATTTTACTTATATTTTTGATACTGTATAAAAACAAAAATGCCTAATTAGGCTTTTTGGGTTGTTAATGAATTTATTTCTGCTGTTAAATTTTCAATTGATTGTCTATTATAATTTTCAGGATTTTTAAATATTTTTTCTATATCAACTTTTATTTTTTTTGCTTTTTGATCTCAAGGATTTTTTATTAAATATTCATCTAATTTTTCCAAACTAGTAGCAAGTTTTCATAAAGAATCTTTAGTTGATTCATAATTTATATTCTTTTCATAAGAATCTTTTATAAGTTTTCTTAAACTTTCAAAATGAGTATTAGTTTTAATTTCTTCAAGTATTTTATTTGTATCTATGTGTTCTTTTTCTTTAATCTGAGTTGATTTTTTAATTCAATCATCTCTTAGACTTTCAGCATAAAGATTTTTTGTTAGACTATATTTCTCTCATATATTTTCTGCTTTATCTATTTTTGATATCAATGTTGCATTTCTTTCTATGAAATCAGGACTTTCCTTTTCTATGATTTTTCATTTAACTATATCTAGAGAAGTTCCTAAATCTTTATTTTTATCTTTTTCCTTGTCTTTTTCAGGTATACTTATATAGTTATTTGCTATTAATATATCAAAATTATCTTTTTTATCTGGGCTTGTTTCTCAATCTCATTTAAAATCTTTATAAAACTGACTTTCCTCAAAGTTATCTTCAGTATAAAATTTTTTCTCACTTTCATCTGAATTTGTGTCAGGTGATATGAATTCTAGTAAAGATTTTTTTAATTCTTCACTATTATTTCATTTTATTGAATTAATTAGTTTTATAACATTTTCTTTAAGTTCTGATTTATTTTTTGTATTAAGTGCTTTTTCTTTTTCTTCTGAATTTATATATCATCATTCTTCTAATCTAGTTAAAATAGGTAAATAAACACTATTTTTCCAGTAATCAGATTTATTACCATTTTCTTTTTTTTCATTTTTTTCTCATACAAGTTCTTGAATAAGCGAATTAACATCTTTTATGTATTCTCAGTTTCAATCAATACTACTGAAAGCTTGCCTTATAGCATTTACTATATCTCATTTATTTCTTTCAAATAAATCTTGTATTTTTCATATAAAAATACTATTTTCTGATCATAGTGCATTTTTTAATTTTTCTTCATATTTATCTTTAAACTCTAATCTTTTTTCTATGCTTTCATTTTCTCTTTCTCTTTGTTGTTTAGCTTCAAGAGATTCAGGATTTATTTGTTTTTGATTAGTCATAATTAAATTAAATTAAATATATTTTATATATTTTAGCATAATATTTTTAATAAGTCCAATTTAAAGGTATGTAATATTTTGATATTATTAAAAAATAAAGTATATTTTACGAACTTAAAAATAAATTAATTATTATGAATAAAAAATGATTTACATTACCTGAGTTATTGGTAACATTAACTATAGTATGAATCTTAGCTGTTGTTGCTTTTGTCTCATTTACTGAGCATACCCAGTGAGCAAGGGATTCAAATAGAATAAGTAATTTGAAGGCTTTATCTGATTGATTTGAAGTTTTTCGTATAAATAAAGATTTACCCATGCCAGAAAATGCAATTGAAGTTAGAAAAAACTGAGAATTAATCTGATGGCAATGAGAAGTATGAAGAAATGTCTTATCAACTATAGATTTTTCACAAAAATTGGTAGATCCAAAAACAATGGAAAATGTAAATTATTTTTTATCAAAAAGTAAGAATTACTATCAATTGATGACATATATGGAATGAAATTATTTTGATATACCATTTTTTCCTACTTGAGATTTTGATAAAAAAAAGCCAATTTTAAATTGAGATAAATTATGAATTTTAACAGATGAGGATAATACATCAATTCATAGGATTTGAGAAATAATAAATGTTTGATATATAGATATTTGAGTAAGTACATGAGTTTATGTAGCTCATTTTAATGAAATAGGAAATTTAAAGTGAATAGCTCAAGATTTATGAGTTATTGCTGAATTATCAAAAAATTGATGAAAACCAAATAGTTGTTTAACTTGGCTTTTGATGAATCCTGAGTTATCATGACAAGAATGATTTTATAGAATTACTGACATTACAAATAATTCTTATGATTGATATTGTAGTTGGGTAAATACTGAACCTATACCTTATGATTGATGAACAGAATATGATTTAGTTTCAGCTAAAGCAATAGATAATTGAACATTTTCTTGATGAACGGATATCCCAACTGAAACATGAAGTATAGATACAAATAATATTATTGAATTACCTGCAGAAGATATTCCAGAAGAAACATTAACTAATGAAGATGATGATTATTGATATGTATTGGAACAAGAATGAGATGATTCAGATTATAAGATAGAGATTGATGATAATGATTTAAATTGAGATTGAAAGTGAGAATTAGAACAATTTACTGATTTAGGAGAATGAGATGTTGTAAAACTATGTTGATGGGTTCATGAGATTAACAATAATGGATATGTTTTTAATAATATAATTGATTATATAGATTGAAGAAAAACTTATAACTGACACATGATTAAAATCTTTGAAAAAGCAAAAAAATGAAAAAAATGGGAATACCTTTGTGTAGAACATAGACTTATTTGAAAACCAAAAGATTTTTTATGGAGAATTTGATATAAAGCAGAAGATAAGGATAAAAAGTTTTATATTTGAGGACTTGATGTACTATTATATAAGAAAAAACATCATTAAAATTAAAAGAGACTAAAACAATTTTGATTTAGTCTCTTTTAATTTTTTGAATTTTTAATCTTCAAATCATACTGGAATCATTTGTTCGTACCATTTTGTTTTTTGTTCATAAGTATGAGCAATTTTGAATAAGTTTTCTTCTTGCATAAGAGGGGTTAATATTTGAATTCATACTGGTAATTTTACTTTTTCGTTATCTTCACTTTCTGCAAATCAGCAAGGTATTGTAATTCAAGGTAATCATGCTAAGCTTGCAGGGATGGTATATGCATCTGCTAAGTACATTTTTAATGGATCATCAGTTTTTTCACCTAGTTTCCATGCAACATTTGGACTAGTTGGACATATAATTGCATCAACTTTATTAAAAGCATTTTCAAAATCATTTATTATCATTGTTCTAACACTAGTAGCTTTTTTGTAGTATGCATCATAAAATCATGCAGAAAGTACATAGCTTCATAAAATAATTCTTCTTTGTGCTTCTGGTCAAAATCATTCTCATCTATTGTTTATGTAAAAATCTTCTAGGCTTTCATGTGGCATTTCTGAAACATGTCAATATCTTATACCATCAAGTCTTGCAAGGTTTGTAGAAACTTCTGCTGGCATAAGTATATAATAAGTTGCTACTGCATATTTTGTCATAGGTAAACTTACTTCAACGATTTCTGCTCCTAGATTCTTAAATTCTTCAATTGCTTTTTCAATAGTTTCTCTAACTCAAATATCAAGTCATTCTTCAAAGTATTCTTTAGGAACTCATAATTTAACTCATTTTAAATCTTTTGAATCCCAAATTGAAGGATTAATTGTATTATGTCATGGAATTGTTGTGTTTTCTTTAGTATCTTCTCAGTTCATAATTTCGTACAATAAAGATGCATCTTTAACTGTTCTAGTAAATGTACCAGGACAATCTAGACTTGAAGCCATTGCCATAACTCAGAATCTAGAATTTCTTCAGTAACTAGGTTTAAATCATACAACTCAACACATTGAAGCTGGTTGTCTGATACTTCCTCAAGTGTCTGTTCAAAGTGAAGCAGGACAAAGTCATGCAGCTACAGCTACCGCACTTCATCAACTTGATCAACCTGGAATTCTTGTAGTATCCCAAGGATTTTTAGTTTTTTTAAAAGCTGAAGTTTCAGTGCTAGATCACATAGCAAATTCATCCATATTAAGTTTTCAAATAGAATTCATTCATGCATCATTTAGTTTTTTTATTACTGTTGCATCATATGGTGGTACAAAATTTGCTAGCATAGCAGAGCTTGCAGTTGTAGGTATTCATTTTTCACAAAATATATCCTTTACTCAAATAGGAATTCAAGCAAGAATTGAATCATCTTTTGGAGTAAAATTTCTATTTATATAATTAAATGAGTCAAGTTTAGAATCAAATTTTTCTATTCTTTTAGAAAAATAATCAAAAACTTCACTAGATGACATCTCTTTATCTTTTATCTTTTTTATAATATTTTCAAGTGTTTCAAAAGCAAGCATAAGTAAGTAGTAAGTAGTAAGTAGTAAGTAGTAAGTAGTAAGTAGTAAGTAGTAAGTAAAAGATTGTTAGCATTGTTTACAATCAAACTTAATACTTACTACTTTAATCTTAATACTTTTAATTATATGAAAAAATTATTTTTTACAAGTAAATAAGACAAAAAATAAGACCAGTTTTTGACTGGTCTTATAATTATTTTCTGATTTCTTTCAATCTTGCTTCTTTACCGATAGCAGTTCTGATGTATCCAATATGTTTTCTTCTAACTTTGAAAGTTCTGATTATCTCAATAGAACTAATAGTTGGAGAGTGTAAAGCAAAAACTTTTTCAACCCCAAATGGTCCAACTTTTCTTCTAACAGTTATAGTTTTTTCCAATGGTGATTTTCAAGCTGTTTTAATTACAACTCATTTAAATTTTTGAGTTCTTTCTTTTCCTCATTCTTTAAGTATTTGAGATACTTCTACTTCCATACCAGTTCTAACATCAGGTCTATCTTTTAAAAATTCACTTTGAATTTTTCTAATTAATTCACTATTTGTCATTTTTATCGATTTTAATAAATAAAAAATTTTTATTTGGATATTTAAAATTTCGCATATTCTAATAAAAAATAATAAATAATCAAATTTTTTTATCAATTTTTTTACAAACTATTAAAAATGTGTTAAAATAAAGAAGATATTTAATTAATTATTAACAAAAATTATATGAATTTTGCAAGTTTAAAAGAAAAAATGAATTGACTTAAAGATAAAGCAATAGATATAACAAATAAAACTCTTGAAAAATGAGCTGAGGCTATACAAAAATCAAATTTTACTATAGTAGATTTAGCAACTCTTGAATCATTTATTTCAAAATCAAAAAATTATTACAATGATGTTATGAAAAAAGAAGTAACAAAATGTGTAATTGTTATTTTTGCAACAAAAGGTACAGACTTTTTTAAAAAAGCATTATATATCCTTCCTGTAGTTTATACAAAGTCATGGACTGCAAATATAGAAGTAAAATTAGTTGATACAAATATAGAGTGAATTGATTTACTTAAATATAATATAACAGAATTACCAAGTTTAGTTTTGTTTGAAAATGAAAAAGTTATAAAAGTAGTTGCATGAGAAGAAAAAATAAATAAAATAGTGACAGGTTTAAATCTTGACATAGTATCTACAATTAAATCTATGGACTAATATTTTTTTAATCAATAAATCATGACAATTACTATTTTGGAATCATTATATATAGTACTTATAGTATTTATCTCAGTTATCTGAACTCTTTTAACTATTTCACTTTTAAAAGTTATTAGAATCTTGTCTGTAGTTGATGAGATAACTTGATACTACACAAAAGTAAAGAAGATAATCAAATGATATAGCGATATCCCAGAAAATGTAAAAGAAGCAGTGAAATCTAAGCTAAAAAGACAAAAATAAAAATCCCATTTGGGATTTTTATTTTTTAAAGATATTGAACACAGATTTATCTACAATAGGCTTTTGAGGTTTAACTACATTTCATACAACCTGTTCTTGTCTTTTTGTTATTGGTTTTATTATTGGATTTTTATAGGCATCATCTAATTGTTTAGCAAAAATATCTTCATCAACATTTGGATTAAATGTACTTGGATCATTTTTTTCATTTCCTGCGATTGATTTTCTTGTTTGATTGTATCAATCATTATTATAAGTTTTAGATTCTGTTTTTGAAACTATTTTATCTAAGTCCATGCTAGGTGTTTCTGGAGGCATATATAAAAATTAGTATTAAATTATTTCCTATATTTTAAATATAATTTTATTTTTTACAAATTTTTAATATTATTAATTTATATAAAAGTTAATTAATTTGATTTATGTGAATTATTCAAAAACTTCCTAAAATACTAGCAAATCAGATAGCAGCTTGAGAAGTGGTGGAAAGACCTATTTCAGTTGTAAAAGAACTAGTTGAAAACTCTATTGATGCATGATGTACTAGTATAAAGGTTGAGATAAGATGAGGAGGTGTAAGTGAAATAATAGTTAGTGATAATTGAATCTGAATAGAAAAAGATGATTTGGAGATTTTGACAGAAAAACATACAACTTCAAAGATAAAAAATCTAGATGATTTACACAAAATAATGACTTTTTGATTCAGATGAGAGGCTCTTGCTTCTATTTCTTCAGTTTCAAAATTTAAAATAATTTCAAAAACAAAAAATCAAATTAGTTGAAATTCATTGGAGGTTATATGATGAGAAAAACAATCAATATTGAGTGATACAATTGATAGTGGAACAAAAATAATTGTAAAAGATTTATTTTTCAATACTCCTGCTAGGTTAAATTACCTGAAAAAAGAAAGAACAGAATATACTCATATCTATGAATTTTTAAATAATATATCTTTAGCACACCCTAATATAGGGTTTGAATTTATAAGTGATGATAGGCAAGTATTTAAATACAAAGAAAACGAAGATTTAAAAACTCGTATTTACAATATATATTGAGATGATTTTTATAACAATTTATTGGAGATAAATTTTTCTTTTTCATGACTTCAAATAAACTGATTTATATCAAATCCTAAAGTAAGTTTTCCAAACAAAAACAGACAAGCTGTTTTTGTTAATAACAGAGTTATAAGTTCTCCACTTATTTACAGGGCAGTAAGTGAGGCATACAATAGATTTATTCCACATAGTAGTTACCCTTGATATATTATAAATCTGACAATTAATCCAGAAGAAATAGATGTAAATGTGCATCCAAGGAAGCAAGAAATCAGATTTGCAAGAGAACAAGAGATTTATAGAGCTTTTTATCATGCTATTTTTGGGAAGTTGGAGAGTAGTTCTTTGGTGAGTGGAGATACTAATGAAATCAAAGCTAACGATTTATTTATAGATTTCGGACTAAATCAGGAATGACAACAGGGTGAAATACAAGAAACAAAAACCCCCTACACCCCCTTTACGAAAGGGGGAGAAGAACAGATTTCTCTCCACAAGGGGTACTGTAGTCCATTTCAGTCGGAATGACAAAGTTATAAACAAAACTATTACACTTGATCTTGAACAAAATTTAAATCTTATAGTCCTTATAAAGATATTTCAACAAATCCTAATCAGACATCAATACAAAGTAGTTTTATAGCGGATTCAATTGAATTTACAAAAACTATTCTTGAAAGTTGAAACTTAGCTGATTTTGAAAGTAGTAATGATCTACATTTTACTCCCGTTTGAAAAATAGTATGACAGGCTTTTAATAGCTATATAATCGTTGAATCAGAAAATAAATTATTAATACTAGACCAACATGCATTAGCTGAAAGAGTTATCTATGAAAAATTGATTCAAAAAGAAATAGATACAAGCTCTCAACAGCTTTTAGTTCAAGAAAGTATAAATTTAACTTCAAAAGAGTTATCTATACTTGAAAATTATAGAGAGATTTTTTTGGATATGGGATTTGATTTTGAAATTTTATGAAACTCAAATGTTATTTTGAACTCTATTCCAAGTTTCACAAAAAAAGAAGATATAAAAAATATTTTTATAGGGGTAATTGATGATATATGAGAATTTAATACTTGAAAATCTGTAAGTTTAGAAGAGGTAAGAAATAAAATATGTGCTTATACTGCTTGTAGGTCTGCTATAAAGTTTGGTAATAAACTTAATCTTTTTGAGATGAATAAGTTGTTATATGATAGTGTACTAACATATAGTTCATCTTGTCCACATGGTAGACCGGTAATTTATGAAATAGATTTACAGGAACTTAAAAAGAAATATGAGAGGTAAACACAAAAAAAATTGCTTTAAAAGCAATTTTTTTTGTGTTACTATGTGATTATTGATAAATCCATGGGGCAATCATGTTTAGGAATACTCCGGATAATAGAAGTAGTAGTAGTCAAATAAGTACTTTTTTTATATTTTTCTTTGCTGTATCTTTCATGGATTGTTCCAATCAAGACATAGAAAGCATTATACCATTTATGATTATATAGAGAACTCATGCAAGTCATGTGATATATGTAAAATATTTGATAATTTGTCATATAGTAGATTTTACAGTACCAAATCATCTTTCAACTGTACATTCATAAACTGGACTTCAGTCACTAAGAGTTTCTCAGCTTCAATTTGAGTTTTTTGCTTGTACACAATTAGCTCAAGGTACTTTTTCTGTTACTCTTACTTTTAGAGTAGTTGATCAATTACTTGTTCATCATCAATTATTCACTTCTTCAGGATTTGGAGCATTATTTTCAAGTAAAACACTACATGCAGCTGGTTCATAAGAAGTTGCTATACATTCATCATAGGCAGCCGAATCACCCCAAACAACTCAAAAATTACCAAAACTTACAAAAACTAATCAAATTATCAAAACTATTTTTTTCATATTATAAAAGTTATTAAATTATTAATTTATGGGGTAAAAGTATTTAGTTCAAGTAGGAATGTGTATGAAGCTAAAAATATCAAAGTTCAAAGTAGTACATAAGTGATTATACTTTTTGTTTTTTTTACTTTTTCTTCATTTCCTCATGAAGTTATATAATAGTATCATGCTAAACTTAGGAAGAACATAGCAATAGGGGCAGCTAAGAATAACATCAAGTTTATCAAAGACTTAAATATATTTACTCAATCTGCAATTTTTCAGTTGAATGCAAAGTTTTTCCATAATTCTATAAATCATAGCAATACTAAAGCAATTGCTGAATAAAGTATTTTCATTTTTGTTTCACTTACAACTTTTGGATCTTTTCCTCAGCTGATAAGTTTAACTCAAGAATATATAAATACAAAAATAGCTGCAAAAAGTATTCACAATTCAAGTAGTCAAATAATTCAGTTTATTAAGTAATTGAAATCAATAGAGGAAACAAATACATTGTCAACTTCTTTTGGTCAGTAAAATGCTTTGTAAATAGTCTCAGGCATATTTATGATGATAACTCAGATTAGAGCATACCATATTCATTTTTTTGCACTTTTGATTTTGTCTTCATCTGTTCACATAGACATAATCATTTTTGCTCATTGGTAAACCATGTATATGACAAAAATTCACATTATGATCACTTTTGCAGTACTAAGTAATGATAATCAAGTATCATTTATTAAACTGATTACACTTCAATCAGAAGAAGGATTAATAGATGTATCTGCAATATCATTTATAGCATTACTTGGTATTTCAATTACTCAAGCTGAATATGTAAAATTAATAGTAATTAAAAAAGCAAAAAATGTCAGAATTAGTATAAGTAATTTTTTAAACATAAAATTTGTATATTATTTTAAAATAAAGATTTTATTTAGATTTTACTTCATCCTGGTCAGATAAAGAAAGTAAGTATTAAGTAACTTATAACTAGTATAAATATTCATATCAATGCATATACTATGATATTTTTTCATTTTTTCAATTTTTCTTCATCTCAACCTGAAAGCAAAATCAAAGCTCAAGCATAAATTATCATCAAAACTGTTATAATCGCAACAAATCAATTTACCCAATTGATTATGTTTAGAAATATTTCAGAGAATCATGATAAATCTCATACTTTTTTGATACATTCTCATCATGAACCAAAAGATTCACATCAGTTGTATTCTCAAAATATAGTGTCAACTAGAAATCTAGCAATTTTAACCAAGAAAAATCATATAATAGCATAGATAATAGCATTTTTTCAATTTTTAATTTTTTCTTCATCTCAACCTGCAGATAATAATCTAATGAAACTATAAATAGCAATTCACAAGAAAAATATTGCTGCTAGAGTTTCAAGAAATTTAATCAAAGGAGATATTATCATACTTATAAGATCTTCTGCAAACACTCATTCTGTAACTGATTTGTCATATATTGCAGTTACGAAAAAAGATGCTAGTTGCATAACTACTAATCAGATAGTTATCCAAATAATTCATTTTTTGTATTTTCAGAACTCTTCCTCTGTATTTTCTGCAAAAAGGATCTTATAAGTAATAATTATAAAAAATATTGTAGCTAGTGCATAGAAAAGATATTTTAAACTGCTTGCGATATTAAAAAGTAATCATTTAATTCACTTTGCTGATAAATCTGATGTCCCAAGGTCAGTAAAATCAGATCAAGGTCCATTTAATGAATCGAGATGTTCATTATTAATATTATTTACTTTTGATTGTCATGTTGTTATGTCCTGAGCATATGTTTCATATGAAACTCAAAAACATAAAAGTGATAAAAGTATAAGTATCTTAATAAAAAATTTCTTTAACATACTAGTGAAAATTATAAATTATAAATTATTTTATTTTAAGTATTTAATTGCTCTCAAGCTGTAACTTCTCAAGTTGATGTAGTATTTGAAACATCATTATCTGTTGATGTAATTCAAAGTCTTGCTTCTATTTCTAGATCTACATATTTTTTCTTTCTTCCGTATTTTTTTCTTGAATATTCTTTTATTATCTCTGCTGCTTTTTCATTTTTGTATTTTTCATCCCAAATAGTTTTAAAATCAAATGGACGAGATGATGCATTATCTATATTTAGTTTACAGTAAGTTGTAAAATTTGCAATTCAAATTATATCTTGTTGCGATAAAAGAGGAGCATATTCCTTTTCTAGATACTCTGCATCCTCAGCTCAGACTTTGAAACTCATGATAGTTCAGGCATTTCAGAAAACTGCATCTTTTATAGCTGGTTTTCAAGTGGATTTATATTTTTCACCACTTCATCAAATTTGAGCTATAAATTGGTGGGCCATTATAAGAGCTAAACGATATTTTCTAGCCTCTGAAAGTATTTCTCAAAAAGTATCTGTCGCAAAGTTTTGAAACTCATCTACATACATGAAAAAATCTTTTCTTTCTGATTCAGGTATATTTGCTCTACTCATAGCTGCCATATTTACCTTTGATACAAATATCAATCATAAAAGTTGTGCATTTAATGCTCAGATTTTTCATTTTGAAAGATTTACAAGAAGAATTTTTTGATTATCCATCATTTCTCTAATATTAAAGGCAGATTTAGTTTGTCCTATAATATTTCTTATAGTAGTATTTGTTATAAATGGACCAAATTTAGCAGAAAAATATGGAATCATTTCTTGTTTTTCTCTATCTCATGTGTTTGCATATTCATGTTGCCAAAAAGATTTTACTACTGGATTTTTTATTTTTGATGTTTTGTATCTCATAAATGCATCATCAACAAAAAGTCTTGGTACATCTATAAGTGTTCATCAATCTTCTATATCTTCCATCAAAGTCAATGCTCAGTTACGGAAGTAGTGTTGAATACGAGGTCCAAATATCTCATCACCAAATATTTTTATAAATATTTCTGTAGCATCAAGAGCTGCTCTATCCATTTCTCTTACTCTTATTTCAGGATCTTCAGAAATTACTTCAAGAATATTTAATCACATAGGTCTTTCATCATCTCAAGGATCAAAAACTATTACATCTTTAGCTCTTTCTTTAGGGATGTATTTTAGTATACTTTCAACCAAATCTCCATGAGGATCTATGACACAAACTCAATCTCCATTCCGTATATCTTGTCTTGCCATATAATCTATAAATACAGATTTTCAACCTCATGATTTTCAGATTATATAATGATGTCTTCCTCTATCTTTTTTATTGAAATATACTGGTGTTTTTTTATTTCTATATTCATTCCATCACATCAAAGAAGCATCTTTAAAAATAGGAAATCATCAAAGAGTTCTTTGTACCATTTTTGTATCTCAGTTTTCAAGTCTTTCTTCTAAAATAGTAGGAATTTTAGGTGTTTTTAAATTGTGAGGAGGAGATAATTTTTTATAATCTAACCATTTAATTAGAGGAGATTTATTGTAATTAATATCTGGGAAATGGTAAATTGTAGAAACCTCGTCTGTAGAAAAAGTAGATATATTTTGGAAGAATCCAAGTAATTTATACTTGTATCAAAAATATATAATAGGAGTATAAATAAAATGAAATCAATCTTCTTTTACTTGAGGATTATCAAGTGAATTATTGTATTCATCCGTAAATATTGAAGCTGCTCATAAAATAGCATGGGTTCAGTCTTTACTAATATGTTTATCTTTACTACTTACTATTACTCTTATTGATGCATTGTAAGCTGGTTGACTTGCTGCTTCTCACATTATTTTTTGACTTTCAGTTTCAGCTTGATTAAATATCTTATATGCATCTCATTCTGTTGCTCATGGAGCATTGTTTTGTCATCATATCATATCTTGTGGTCATTGAACCATAGCTACAATAGGATTCCATAATATATCAAGGTATTTTAATTTTTTCTTTTTTTTATACATTCATTTTGAAACTAGTCATGCCGCTTTTTTTGCTTTTTTATTCCAACTAGATCATACAGGTTTTAAAACTATTTGAAATATTGCTTTGTCATCTTTTCAAAGTCATCAAAATACATTTGTAAAATTGTTTAATGGATCATCTTCTAGATATTTATAAGATTTAATAGGAAATACATCATCATTTTCTTTTCAAAGAGATGCACATCTTATATTGTATCATGATTCCATTAGATTTACATATTCATTTTTTTTGTCTACTATTTTTATTTCAGCATCAGTATAAATTGATGTAATATGTTGACTTACCAGATTTAAGAAGTTTTTATATGTAACTATATAAAAATGAACCTCTCATTTATCATAAACTAGCTCCATTGACATTTTTGCATGTCTAAATATACGATTTGTTACAGTTTCTTTAAATCAGATTTCAGAAAGTTTATGAGTAGCTTTGTAAAACATAGACATAATACCAATTTTTTCTTTGAAATCTTTTTTTGTCTCTCTTTCTTTGTCCAATTTACTATCATTTCTAGGTAATGAAACTTTCAGATAAACAAGATTTTTTGCATAATATATTTCAAATACTAGTCTAATGAATTTTTTAATCAAAATAAATCAGATTATGATTATTATCAAAGAAAAAACAAGAGAAAAAATAGAAGATAAAAAATCTATACTATCTGAAAAAAATCATCATGATTGAGTTGTTGTTTTTACTTGTTCTTTCGCACTGTTTAAGCTATTTTCTCATCAAATTAATCTAGCAAAAGTTATATCTATTGTTGATAAAAATGCTACAATGATGTAAAATAATTTGTTCATATTTTTTTGTTTTTATTTATATATTCTCTATAATATTATCATATTTAACAAAAAAAATCTAAAAAATAGCTTTGACAATTTATTATTAGTATATTTAAATATGAGAAATAGTATAATTCACTTCTGAGTTGCAGAACAAACATATGAGATAAGGGAAATAGTTGAGATCTGAAATAAGATAAAAACTTTTTGAAAAGATATGATTTGGGAAAACATAGGAGATCCAGTAAATAAATGAGAAAAAGTTCCAGATTGGCTTAAAATACTTGTAGCAAATAGATTGCAAAAGGATGATACTTATGCATATTCTCCATCAAAGTGAGTTTTGGAAACAAGACAATATTTAGCAAAAATAAACTGAAAGATTTGAGAAGAAGATATAATATTTTTTAATTGACTTTGAGAGGCTATAAATAAAGTTTATTGATATTTAGCACTCTCAGCTAGAGTTCTTTGACCAAATCCAGCTTATCCAACACACTCTAGTGCTGAAGCAACAAACTCTTGAACTTTTCATCTTACATACAATTTGGATCCAGATAATTGATGGAATCCAAATTTAGAGGAAATAGAAAATAAAGTTAGATATAATCCAAATATATCAGCAATTTTGGTTATAAATCCTGATAATCCGACTTGAGCAGTATTTAGTAGAAAAACATTGGAATGAATAATAGATATTGCAAAAAGATATGATTTATTTGTAATTTTTGATGAAATATATGAAAAACTTACTTTTGAAGAAAAGGATAGAGTTTTACTTAGAGATATAATTTGAGATGTCCCTTGAATTGCTATGAAATGACTTAGTAAAGAAGCTCCTTGGCCAGGTGCTAGGTGTGGACGGATTGAGATATATAATCAAGATAAAGATGATCAATTCAGAAAATATATAAAATCAGTATATTTTTCAAAAATGCTCGAAGTTTGTTCAACTACTCTTCCTCAAAAAGTATTGCCAGATATTTATGAAAGTATTGATTTTCAATTAAGTTTAAAAGAAAGAATTGAAAAATATAGAAAAAGAGCAGATATAATTGAGGAAATTATGTGAGATTTGGATTTAATAAAATTTGTGAAACCAAAATGAGCATTTTATTTTACAATTATTTTTAATCTAGATAAATTTGGTAAAAATTCAACTTTGAAGATTGAAAATGATGAGTTAAAATGATATATAGAATGAATTTCTGAAAATGTAAGATTTGATAAAAAGTTTTGTTACTATCTAATGGCTTCAAGATGAATTTGTGTAGTTCCACTTAGTTGATTTAACTCTGCATATAATTGATTTAGGATGACACTTTTGGAGAATGATTTAGATAAATTTAGGTACATAGTTGAAACTATTAAAAGTGCAATTATTGAGTTTAGTAAAACATAAAAGAGCAGATTATTCTGCTCTTTTATGTTTGGATTGTATTTTTTCATCCAGTTGGTTTTTGGGGTAACTTATCTTTTACTTGATTTAAAAATTTTACAAAAATAATTTGTAAATTATTTATATACTCAGCATTTTGTCCTTGTAAATTTAATCATTTTTTAAAATCAGAGAAATTTATAAGTCTTGTATCTGGAGAAATTAAAGTTAATCAATCAGCATAAATATGATTTTGTTTACTTCATGTGATTTTTCATTTAATAGATTTTTCAGATGAAAAATCTATTGGAGATATACTATTTCTCAAATGTAAATCAGATTTTAAATATCAGTCAATTAAATTTAAAAACATTCAATAAGCATTTGTTAATGCATCAAATCATTCTTTTGAATAAGTAAAAGCAATATTTAGTCTTACTCAGTTAATTTTCAAGAACAATTGATTATTATCTTTGTTTGTTAGATCAAATTCTGGCTGTATTGTAATTCAATTTCAATATTCAAGTCTAGAATCAATAACCTTTAATTTCTCTTCTACATATTGTTCTAGATTGTCTAGATTTGTATCTATAGAATTATTTTTTAACATTTCTATAGGTGGGGTAACATCTCATGCTCAAGCTTCAGGTGGATTTAATCTTCACATAAAAATATTTGTTAACATATAAACTTTTTTATATTCTAACATATATTTTTTTATAAATCAAAAAATGGAAAAAATATACTTGTTATTTTTCTATTTTTATTTAAATTATAATTAATTTAATATTCAAAACTTATAACTTAAAATTTCCTCATGTTTATCCATTTACATAATCATACTCACTACTCAATCCTTGAATGACTTCCAAAGCCAGCAGATTATGTAAAAAAAGCCGTTTCTCTTGGGATGTCATCTGTAGCAATTACAGATACTATGAATGTTTATTGATGTCATGAATTTTATAAAAAAGCAAAAGATGCTGGAATAAATCCGATTTTATGATCTGAAATATTTATTGAATCAAGTTTGGATAAAAACATAAAACACAAATTAGTACTTCTTGCAAAATCAGAAGTTTGATACAGAAATATAATAGAACTTATCACAAAAGTAAACTTATGATGAAATAATTGAAAGATAGAACTTCAAGATATAAAACCATTTTCTCGTGATTTGATAGGTCTTAGTTGACCTATGTCTTGAGAGATTCCTTTTTATATACTTTCATGAAAAAAAGATGAAGAGGTGCTTGAAAAAATCAGACATTATCAAGAAATATTTGGAAAAGAAAACTTTTATTTAGAATTATTGGAACATAAAGATATTCCAAAACAAGAATTGATTACAAAAAGATTGATTGAACTTCATGAAAAATACAATCTGTGAGTTGTAGCTTGTAATAATTGTTACTACATAAGTAAAGATGATAAACAAACTCAGGATGTAATTCAAGCACTTTGAACAGGTCATGAGATAGAAATGCATGATAGACCAACACTGAAAAATTGAGATTATTCATTTTTATCTGAAGATGAGATGATTTGCAATTTTTGACATATTCCTACATCACTTGAAAATACTGTAAAAATTGCTTCAGAGGTAAATATAAATATAGAAACATGAAGGACTCTTATACCCGTTTATGAATTGCCAGAACAGGATAAAAATATATATGATAAAGCTCAAGATTTAGAAGTAAATGAAGTTTGAATAAAAAAACTATCAACTGATGAATGGTATTTAAGATATCTTTGTTTCAAATGAATGAACACAAGATTTAGAACTGATTTTAGCGAAGAGACAATAAATGAATTTGTAAAAAAACTAGATATAGAACCACTTTCAAAAGCACTTTCAGATTCACCAGTTGAGGATTTGAAACTTGCGTCTAAAGCATACTATACAAAAAAGAAAAAAGAAATTTTAGAAAAACTAGATGATGAAACAAAAGAAAGAATTGATAGACTTGAATACGAACTTTTTGTTGTTCATAAGATGTGATTTGATGCATATTTCCTGATAGTATCAGATTATATAATGTGGGCAAAAAACAATAATATACCCGTTTGACCTGGTAGATGATCTGCTGCCTGAGCACTTTTAGCATATCTCACTTGAATCACAGATCTTGATCCTATGCAGTTTGATCTGCTTTTTGAAAGATTCCTTAATCCTGCCAGAGTTTCTATGCCGGATATAGATACAGATTTTGCTGATAGTGATAGAGATAAGGTAATTGATTATTGTAGAGAAAGGTACTGAGAAGATAGAGTGACTCAAATATGTACTTTTGGTACTTTTGCTGCTCGTGCTGCTGTGAAAGATGTAGGGAGAGTTAGAGGTATTAACTTTGCTGAGATGAATGATTTCGCTAAATTGATACCAGAAAAACCTGGAACAAAACTTACAGGTGCACTTGAAGAATCAATTGAATTTAAAAAAGCATATGATGAAAATCAGACAAATAAAGAAATAGTTGATGATGCACTTAAAATAGAGTGAAATGTTAGACAAATATGAGTTCATGCTTGTGCTGTAATCATTGCTCCTGAAAAGATGACTAATTTTACTGCATTGCAACATCCACCAAAAGATAGTAAAACAGTTATTACACAGTATAGTGCTTATCCACTTGAAGATTTATGACTTTTGAAAATGGACTTTTTATGACTTAGAAACTTAAGTATCATAAAAAGAACAGCAAAAATAGTAAAAAGAAATAAATGAGTAGATATAGATATATTAGCAATAGACTTGTATAATCAGGAAGTACTTGATATATTTGCACTTTGAGATACTACTTGAGTATTTCAGTTTGAGTCTGATGGTATGAGAATGTGGTTAAAAAACTTAAAACCAACGAGTTTTGATGATATAATTGCGATGGTTGCACTTTATCGTCCTGGTCCGATGCAATTTATAGAAAATTATATCAATAGAAAATATTGAAAAGAACCAATAGAATACATGTATGATGAGCTTAGAGAAGAGCTTAAAAAAAAGTATGGAGAAGATATAATAGAGGATGAAAGAAAGAAACTATTTGAAGATTTGGGGCCATTTATGGATATTACATATGGTATCGCAGTATATCAAGAACAGCTTATGAGGCTTGTACAAGCTATGGCCTGATTTTCACTTGCTGAAGCTGATATGCTGAGAAGATGAGTTTGAAAAAAGAAAAAAGATGTTATAGAAAAACTTAAAATAGAGTTTATCAACAAAGCTGCTACTTTTAGATGATACAAGGAGGAAACTTCTCGTACCATTTATGAAAAGATGATAATGCCAGCAGCTGATTATAGTTTCAATAAATCTCATGCTGCGTGTTATGCACTTATTGCTTACGAGACAGCTTACTTAAAAGCTTATTATAGGACTGAATTTATTTGTGCTATGATGGTTTCTGATGAGGAAGATCTGGATAGAATTTCCCTTGAAGTTTGAGAGGCTTTATCAAATGGAATAAATATACTTCCACCATCTGTAAATGAATCTTTGAAACATTTTACATATATAGATGACAACAATATAAGGTTTTGATTAAAAGCTATAAAATGACTTTGAGACTGACCAATTGATGGGATAATAAATGCTAGAGCTAGTATAGAATGATGAAAATTTACAACTTTAGAAGAGTTTATAAAATTTGCTTGAAAGGAAGTAGTAAATAAAAAATCTCTTGAAGCTCTTATAAAATCATGAAGTTTAGATGATTTGTGAGATAGAAGTCAAATGCTAGGGAATATTGATGAAATAATTAGGTTTTCGAAATGAAATGATAAAAAAGATCAAAGCTTACAAATTTGACTTTTTGATTCATTTGATTCATGATATGAAGATAAACTTGTGTTTAAAGATACTAGTGAATTACATTATGAAGATAAGTTATTTTTTGAAAAAGAAGTGCTTTGATTTATGGTTTCTGGTCATCCTCTAGATAGTTTGAAAAGATACTGTGAGAAAAGGAGTTCTAATACAAAGTACTTAAAAATGCCAATAGAAGATGTAAAAGTTCTTTATGATAAAGAGCAGACTGAAGAAAGAAAAAAGAAGTTTCTCTCAGATATAAGAGAAAAAATGGCAAAAACAATTTGAGTAATAACAGATGTAAGAAAAATACTTACAAAAACTTGAAAAAATATGATGTTTCTGACTTGTGAATGATTTGATTTTGATTTTGAAGTTACTATTTTTGATAGAGAATTAAAGGAGATAAAAGATCCTATTGAAGTTTGAAAAATAATACTTGTAGAATGAAATGTTAATATAGATTTAGACTATTGAAGAAGATGAATTCAGTCAAGAAAATCAATTTTTATCTCACTTACTAAGATAAGGGAACAAGCTCGTGATTTATGACTTTTTGATGATGTAAAAAGAAAACAAGTGCTGATGAAGTTATGAAATGATGAAATAATCAAATGACAGAATGAAGAAGTAGCGAAATGATGAAATGATGAAGTGATGAAGTGATGAAGTGATGAAGTGATAGAATGATTAGACGATGAGGAAAATCAAGATGAATGTCTCGAAAATAACTTATGTTCAATAGAAAATGAATATGTTATTTTTATCCCAGAAAATGCAAAAAAATCTGATCTTCAAGATTTAAAAGTTTTTTTAGAATGACTTGAAAGATGAGAAATAAAAGTATTTATCAGTCTCAAATGACAAAAAATTGATACAAAGATAGTAGTTTCCGATACAGAAGAAATATTTTTCTGGGAAAAAAAGATGTGGAGAGTGTAATATTAAAAATATATAAACAAAAAATGTCAATTTGTAATATTTGCAAAAAGAAAGTAAATAAATATAAATCTAGTAATAATTTTTAAGAAAATACTATGAAAATCTTTAAAAAGACTCAACAAGCCTTCACCCTAGTAGAACTAATAGTAGTAATAACAATCCTAGCAATTTTATGAA
>DYHI01000017.1 GCA_020724225.1 Candidatus Altimarinus sp.
GTAATTTTATTCATAAGTACTTTCTACACAACCTGTTTATGTTTTACAAATAATAATAATTAGATAAAAATGATTTTTTATTATAATTAAGCCCTTATTTAAAAAATAAAGATATATTTAAAACACTATACTAAATGAGTACTACTTTTTGTGATCATTTATAAAACCATATAGAAATTACATAAAGAAAAGAAAAATTTTATATTTTTATGTGATTAATTGATGTACTATGGTTTTTGAGAAACAAAAAAGAAAGTAATAGATCAAAAATCTATTACTTTCTTTTTTGTTTAGTTCATAGTTAATTATATTAACTGTGGAAATTAGCATCATAACTTTTCACAAATGGTAATAATGCCATCATTCTAGCTCTTTTAATTGCTGTAGCTAATTTCTTTTGGTTTTTTAAACTAACTCCAGAGTAGTATCTTGGAACTATTTTACCAAATTTAGTAATGTATTTTTTTAATAAATCTACATTTTTGTAGTCTATTTCAATTCCTTCTAAAGGACAAGCAGTTTTATTCATAAAATAAGTGTAAAAGTGTAAAAGTGTAAAAGTGTAAAAGTGTAAAAGTGTAAAAGTGTTTTCTTTCTTACTTTCAAACAATTTAACAAATAACTTTCTTAAAATTTATCATCAACTTCAATTGCATCTAGTTCATCATCAATTGCATCTAACTCATCAGTAGATTCAACTCCTTCAAATTCAGATCTTTTATTTAAAAATATTAGATTTGAGATAACAACTTCAGTTTTGTATAGTTTTGTAGAGTCTTCTTTGTCGATAACTCTAGTTCTAAGTCTTCATTCAGCATAAACAAGTTTTCATTTTACCAAAAATTTTTCAACCCTATCAGCTAGGTTTCCCCAAGCTACACAATTATGGAATTCTGATTCGCTTTTGTTTTCTCCATCAGCAGTTTTGTAATATCTATTTGTTGCAATTGTAAATAAAGCAACTTTTTTACTTTTTTCAGTGTTTTTTACAACAGGATCTCTAGTTATGTTACCAATAAGTATAACCTTGTTAACTGTTCTCATCTTTGTTTTTAATTATATATTAAATTAATCTTTTGAAACAAACATATGTCTCCATATATTTTTATTTAAATTAATTTCTTTTGTAATATTTTTTAGTTCTTTTCAATCCAATTCTAGATCAAATAATACATAAAATCATCTTGTAGAAGAATTGATTTTATAAGCCAATTTTTTGTCTCCCCATACATCTTCTTTAACGATTTTTCCAGAAGCTTTTTCAATAAGTGTTTTAACTTCACCTATAGAAGCGTTTCTATCGTCTTCAGAAATACTTGGGTTAACTATCAGCATTAATTCATAGTTTGCCATATTTTCCTTTGGGTTATTATCTTTATACATTAAAGTATAAAGAAGGTATAAAATAAATCGCTTTTGTAAAAAAGCTAGCAGTATTTTAAAAAATAAATTGATTTTGTCAAAAAATTATTTTATTTATCAAACAAAGTGAATAAGAATTTTTTTAAGTGTTTTATTTCTAACTATTCAAATTGCATCCTTTTCTTCATATTTTCAAAAATTAATAGAAGTTTTAAATAATTTATTTCATAAATAATTTACAGTTATACTAAATTGATTTCATTTCGTTTCTTCAGTTATTTTAAATAAGAAATCTTCGTCAGTCGATAATATTTTTGTCGTATTTAGTAAAGCTAAAACAGACTTAGCACTAAATTTTTTATCATCTAAAAGAGCTTTCTTAAGATATTTTTTTATATCTTCATTTCATGAAACTAAAAGTATTCAAATTGCCCAAGCCCAATTTGATCTTTCTCAATTTTCTAAATCATGAATTATCTCATCTACAATTACTTTTGGTATTTTTTTTCAGTTTCAAATTGTATCTCTTATACTACGAGTAAAGTGAGATACATTTAATTGTCATCAGTTTCTAGTTTTCAATTTATTAACTATTTTTTTCATCTAAGTTCATTATCTACATCCTTTCAAAGTATATCAATTACAGTTCTTGAAAAATTTATGTATTTTGCAATATCTCAAATTTCTCATATAGAGTAAGGAAAATCTTCTCATCTAAGATGTGCAATTTTTAGAACTCTATGAACAATTATATCAGCATATCTTCTTATAGGAGATGTGAAATGTGTGTACTTTCAAAGAGCAAGTCAAGCATGTAATCACACAGAATTATTGTAATATGCTTTCTCTGAGAAAACATTATGTAGCCTAAATATAGAATTGTATTTATTTTGTACACAAATCATAGCTGAGGCTATATTTGCGAGTATCATAAACTCTTCGATAATTGTTGTAGGAATTGCTTTTTTAGATGAATGTACTTTCTCAGTCTTTTCTCAAATATGTAGATGTCTATCTGATTCATCATAATCCATGTTTGCTCATTCTTGTTTTCTATTAAATCTTCTTTTTCTTGCTATTTCATACATGAGTTGCAATGTAGAATGATTTTCAGATTCTGGATTTATATAGTCATCAACGAAATCTTCGTAGTTGTATCTTTTTTTGTTTTTGAATTTTGACTCATAAACTTGGTAGTTTAAGATTCATCATTCATTATCTAAGTCAATTTGCATAGTCATTGTAAGTTTTTCTCAATCTTGATTTAGGGATAGAATATTTTGAGAAAGAAATGGTGGAACCATATTTATAACTCATTCTCATCTATATATGCTTGTTGTCCTTTTAAGAGCTTCAATATCAAGCGGGGAATATATCTTAATAGCTTCAGTAACATCACTTATATGCACCCATACAGAGTATCAATTTGATGTTTTTTCTGCCCAGATTGCATCGTCTAAATCAAGAGAATCTACTCAATCTATACTTATTCCTTCCTCATAGTGTCTTTTTGCTGACTCATCGTTGATTCAATTTCTTTCTATTAATCTTGTTTGATTTAGTGCATATGGAGAATAATCTATTCTAATAATTCAATGATGATGATTTTCTCCAGCAATGTGGTCTAAAATCTTTGATTGCATAAATTAACTAAGATAATAAATATAATATTGTCAATAATAGTATGTTTTTTTTGTAAATGTCAAAAAAATATTTATAATATGATTGTTTTAATATTTACACTAATTATTCTAGAAAAATTATGCAAGAACTAAATTTAGATGATATACTTTCAAGAACTACCGATTTAAAAGAAAAAAAAGTAGGATATGTTGCTATAATAGGTAGACCAAATACCTGAAAGTCAACTTTTATAAATACTCTTTTATGAAAAAAAATTTCTATAACTACAAATGTACCTCAAACTACAAGAAAAAGGGTATTAGCAATTTATAATGATATAGATAGTCAAATAATATTTTTTGATACTCCTTGAATCCATGCATCTGAAAAGGTATTTAATACTGAAATAAATAATCAAGCAATATCTTCTATAAATGATGCTTCTGTAATTTTGTATTTCATAGATACTACAAGAGAATGATGAGCAGAGGAAAATTACATAAAATCACTTTTAAATGAAGTAAAAGTACCAGTTGTAAAAGTTTATACAAAAACAGATCTTCCACCAAAGATAAATGTACCACAAAATGAAAACGCATTTAAAATTTCATCTACAAATAAAACTTGATTTATAGAATTGATTGAAAAAGTGAAAACTTTTTTAAAGAAGTGAAATATGCTTTTTTGAGAGGACTATTATACTTCACAAGATATGTTTTTTAGAGTAAGTGAAATCATAAGAGAAAAAGTTTTTTTACATACAAAAGAAGAGCTTCCACATAGTATATTTGTTTCAGTAGAAGAAATAGATGATAGGGAGGATGGTATGAATATATTAGCTTATATTTACACAGAAACAGATAGTCAGAGATATATAGTTATCTGAAAATGATGAGAACTAGTTTCAAAAATATGAAAAGAATCAAGACTTGATTTACAAAAGATTTTTGAAAAAAAAGTGTTTCTAAGTTTGAGAGTAAAAACAAGAGAAAAATGGAAACAAGATGAAAATTTTATAAAAAAGATGTTTGGTTAGCCAAACATCTTTTTTATAAATTATTTCAACAATTCATCAATAACCCTTTTAAACTCACTATATGGATAAGCTCAACTTATAACTTCATACTCTCAAGTTTCATTGTTTATAAGTACATTTCATGGAGTTCAAGTTATTCAAAATATTGTACTTCAATTTTTTTGTATTCTACTTATTTTTTCACTATATTTTCAATTTGAGACACATTTTTCTAGATTTTCTTTATTAGCTCATAATTTAACTGCTTCACTTATTAGAAAATCTTTATCAGATTTTTCATTTTTAAAAGTTATATCAATTAGTGAATAAAATGCATCCGATCATTTTTGTTCAGCTATACATTCTAATATCATTGCTCAAGGAAGTGCATTTTGATGAAATTCTAGAGGAAAGTGGTTAAAATATATATTTACCATATCTTTATAGTTTTTATTTATTTCATTTTTTACATCAGAGTTATGTAGTCTAGCACAAAATGGACATTCTAAATCTGAGTATTCTAACCAAGATATTTTTGCATTTTTATTTCATTTAAGATAATTATCTGACTTTACTTGATTTAAAGTCTCTTTATCTATTATTAAAAATCACTTTTCAGATCTTTCTAAAAATGGATTAAAAGTAGCTCAAATATTCAATGAAAATTGTCTATCATTGAGCTCATATAAGTACGGAGACATACTTCATTGATCATCAAATTTATTTGTTGAGATTATAACTGCAGGAAGATTTGATATATTGTTATTTTTCATATAATCACTTATTCAACTATCGCTAAAATCTTTTTTTATATAAGTTGCATTTGATAAAAAAGGTAAACTTTGCAATTGTCTTACTATATCATCAGTCATACAGTTTGTACACCTTTTATCATCTATAATAGTTATACTTATAGTTGAGTTTAATTTTTTATCTATCAGATTTGATAGTGCAAAAAGTTTTCATAGCATTGTTTCTTTGTAGGTATTACTTTTTGTAGAGTCTTTTTCTATTTTTGTTACTAGTGTTTCAATTTGTTTTTGCAGTTTTTCTAATCTTTTATTATCTATCTTTGATAAATTCAGTTTTTTTGCAAATTCTGTTTCGTATTTAGTAGTGTTTTTTATTACATTGCTTATAGAGTAAGCTCATACATTTAAAGTAGAAAAACAAAATATTAGGATAAAAAGAGTAAGTAATTTTTTCATAAAATATTTTTAATAAATAACTTACAAATTATATGAAAATCTAGAAAATTTAAAATTTTATTTTAAATTTAGTTCAATTTCAAATTTCACTGTCTACTGTTAATTTCCAATTATATATTTTAGATATTTTTTTCACAAGTGATAATCAAATTCAAAATCACTCACTGTTTCTTGATTTATCAATTTTATAAAATCTATCAAAAATCTTCGAGATATTATTTTTATCTATTCAAACTCAATTATCAATAATTGTGAGTTCTTCTTTTTTATAAGTTAAAATTATTTTTCATCAAGGTTTGTTATACTTTATTGCATTTCATATTATATTTGATAAAAATATATATAAGTGTTCTTTATTTGCTACAATTTTTATTGTTTTTGGAATAGTTATTGATGTATCTATTTTTTTTTTCTTCAATTTTTAATTTATAATCTTTTAATATATCTTCAATAGTTTCTTTTAAATTTATAGAAATATGGTTTTCTTTTGATTTAATATTGCTTAAGTTAATCAGAGAATCAATTAAAGAGTTTAATTTAGAAACTTCACTTTTTATTTCTCAAATCATATCAATATCAAATTTTTTTACATCTTTCATAAGTTGCAGATTTGAGTCCATAACTGAAAGAGGAGTTTTTAATTCATGTCATGCATTATGAACAAAATCTTTCATATCCCTTAGATTTTGTTCGACAGGCCCTAGTGTTTTATCTACAAACTTAAATCATATTGCATAAACCAATATAGAAAAAATTATATTTATGAGAATAAATCATAGTATGTCTTTTCTATAATCATCTGATGTATATCTAAGCTTTTTAAATAAAATCAAAGTGTTTCTTCAGTCATCTATCTTTATTTTTGTAAAAATAATTCATCAATTTATAGTTATTTCTGAAAAAAGTGATTTTTCAATTAGGTAGTTTAGAAACTTATTTTCTATTTCATCTTTTGTGTCACTTGAAATTATTTTTTTGTTTTCATCAATAAGTATAAAATTTATAAAATTTTTTGGTTTTGTCGTATTTCTGTTTATAGGTTTGATTTCACTTGGAGGAATTTGTCATAAAGTAGCTCATTTTTCAAATCTATTTATACCAAATCTAAAAGATTTATTTATTATTGTTTCTGAGTTTTGTTTATTTTCTATCAAAAAGTTTGTGAATTCTTTAAATTCAGATTTTTCAATTTTAGATTCTTTTATATATTTGGTTGAAAAATAAATCAATCAAAGTGTAAGTACTAGTACAAAGACTATTACAGAAAAAATAATAGTTAGTTTATTTTTAGTATGTTTTAGTCAAATTTCCATAATTATCTAATTAAAAATCAATATCATTTTTTTGTCTCAATCAAGTTTTTTCAAAGTTTCTTTCTAAGATATCCTACATATACATCTATAGTTTTACTAAACATAAAATCTACTTGAAATTCTCACCAAACTGTTTCATAAATCTGTTGTCTTGATAAAGTAACTCATCTATTTTGAGTAAGATATTTTAAGAGATCATATTCAAGTTTTGAAAGTGAAATAATTTCTCAATTTTTTCTAACTTCTACTTGTTGTAAATCTATTTCTAAATCATTTATTTTTATCAAAGTATTACTTTTATTTACCATTTTTCTTCTCACTACTGCATTCATTCTTGCGATTAATTCATCATACTCAAAAGGTTTTACTAGATAATCATCAGCTCACATATTAAGTCACTCTATTATATCTTCTTTTGTTCATCTAGAAGTCAACATAATTATTGATACATCTTTTTCTTTTTCTCGTATTTGTTTACAAATTTTAAGTCAATCAATTCAAGGTAAGTTTATATCGAGAATAACTATATCATAATACTTTGAAATAGCTTTTTTAAATCCTTCATCTCAACTTAAAGATGCCTCTGCAAATATATCTCTAGAAGCTAAATATCTAACTAAATTTCTTGATAATATTTCATTGTCTTCTATTACTAATACTCTCATAATTATAATATTATTTACTCAAATCTCAAAGCATCAATTGGCCTAAGCTTAGCTGCTTTGTATGCAGGTAGTATACCAAATATAAGTCATATACCAAGTGAAAATAAAAAACTCATTATTATAGAATTTGTTGTTATGATGGCTGCTATTGAAAAATAGTTAAGCAAATATACTACAAAATAACTAAATCAAATTCAAATAAGTCATCAAAATATACTTAGACTTGAGGCTTCTGTTAGAAATTGTATTAAAATATCTTTTTTTCAGGCTCAAATTACTTTTCTTATCCCTATTTCTTTTGTTCTTTCAGTTACTGAAACAAGCATTATATTCATAACTCAGATTCATCAAACTAGTAGGGAAATTCCGGCAATTCAACTTAAAAGTAAAGTAAGAGTTTGAGTAATAGAAGTGAAATTTTGAAGCATTTCTGATTGATTTCTTATCCTATATGGTAGATTGTTTGGATCTGTTACTTTTAATTCTTTTTGCAACAAAGTATCAATTTCTGTTTGTTTATCACTTACTTCTTCTGCATTTGTTACTGCAATTAATATTTGAGAATAATATTTTTGTCACATTATTCTAACAGATGCAGTAGTAATTGGTATAAATATACTAGATCATAGAGTTGAATTTTCTCATATAATTCAAATGACATTAAAAATATTGTTTCACATCTTTATTTGTTCTCAAACTGGATTTTTTTCTCCAAATAGTTCAGCTACTACTTCTTGTCACAAAACTGCAACTTTGTCTAGATTTGTAATATTTTCTTCTGAAATATCATTTCAATAAACTATTTCTACATTTTTTGCTTTAAAATAATTTGTATCTATTCCATAAACTGTAGCACTCATGTCATTTGAACTATATACAAGTTGTCAGTTTCAATTTATAATTGGAAGTACATAATCTATTTGATCAATATTATTTTTAATTGATGTAACCAATTCATCAGTAAGTATATTTGTTGCTGTTGCTCTGTCTCTTGATCATCAAAATCATCATCATGCTGAAATTGTAAGTATATTTGTTCACATTTCTTCGATTTTATCTACAATTGTTAGACTACTTCAATTTCAAATAGCAGTCAAAATAATTACAGAAGAAACTCATATAATTATTCAAAGCATACTTAGAGAAGATCTAAGTTTGTTAGCTCTTATCGACTCTATGGAATTTATTATATTTTCAAAAATAGTTGTAAACATTTTATGAATTTATTATTAATCAATCTTTTATCAAAATATGTTTTTTAGCATAAGAATCAACTTCATGTTCATGAGTAATTAAAACTATTGTTTTTCATTCTTCATTTAATTTTGTTAGAAGTTCCATTATTTCTTTACCTGTTTTTGTGTCCAATGCTCAAGTAGGTTCATCCGCCAAAATCATTCATGGATTTATAGCTAAAGCTCTTGCTATAGAAACTCTTTGTTGTTGTCATCATGATAATTCATTTGGTTTATTGTCTTTTTTGTCTTCTAATCATACTTTTTTAAGTGCCTCAAGAGCAATTTTTTCTCTTTGTTTTTTTGGGATTCAAGCATAAGCAAGAGGTAAAATAACTTGTTTAATCACAGGCATCCTAGAAATGAGATTATAACTTTGAAATATAAATCCTATATTTTCTCATCTGATTTTCGATAAATCATCTTCTTTTTTTCAAGAAACTACTATATCATTGAAAATATAATTTCAACTACTTGCTATATCAAGCATTCAAATTATATTCATAAGTGTAGATTTTCAGCTTCAACTTGGTCACATAATAGAAACAAAATCTCAATCATTTATCAAAAGATCAATTCATTTTAATACTTGAATTGAATTTTCTCACATTTTGTATTCTTTTGTAATTCATTCTAGTTTTATCATAATTTTTGTTTAGACTTAAAATCAACCAGGAGGTCAAAAGCTACTATTTCAACTTCTTGATGAAGATGATGAGCTTGATGAATTGGATGTTCTGTTAGTATTATTTCACCTTAAAGTTCAAGGACTAAAAAGAGATGTACTTGCTTCCGTACTTGTAGAGATTGACTTATATTCTGCAATCGAAACTTGATCTCAAACATTTAATCAAGATACTATTTCAGTAAGTCATTCTGAATCTATTCATGTAATAATTTCTGTTTTTGCTTCTTTTCAGTTTTTTACCACATTAACATATTTTTTTCAGTTTTATTCTGAAATTGCAGAAGTTTTTACCAACGGAATATTTTCTTTAGATTCAACTATTATTTCAACATTTGCAGACATTCATGAAAGTACCTTTTTATCAAAATTTGAATCATCCAAAACTAATTTAACTTCATAAGAAACTACTCAAGAAGTTTCAATTGGTTGTGTATCTATCGAGCTAATTATTGCATTTACAGTTATGCTTGAATATGCATCAAATACGATATTTGCTTGTCAGTTTAATTTAACTTTTGTTATATCTATTTGATCTAGTTTAACTGTTATTTCCAGTAAATCAGGATTTTCTATGTAGACATATTTATCTGTATCATTTGTTATATTATCTCAAACCATATAATCTATTTTTCTAACTACTCAGTTAAATGGGGCTTCAAGACGGTAATCATCCAGGCTTTTATAAGCACTTTCTAGTTTTAACTTGGCTTGTTTTATAGAATTATTTGCTTTAGCAATATTTTCACTTGTTGGTCATTCTAGCAGTTCTTCCAGATTAAGTTTTGCTATTTCAAGAGAAGTTTCTTTTGATTTCACATCATTTTCTTTTGCCTCCAATGTAGTTTTATTTTTTTCCAAAGTTATTTCTAGATCTTTTTCACTATTTTCTATTTCTAATTCTTTTTTTGTAATACTTAATTCACTAGTTTTTATGTTTTCTTCTTTTTGAGAAATAGAATTTGAATTTGACTCAGATATTAAATCAGTATTTGATAAAGTATTTAAAGTATTAATAGAGGAATTAATAGAACTTACTTTGCTAAGAGAACTACTTCTGTATGAAGACATTGTATTTTTCTTTGATTCTATATCTGAATTAGACAAAGTTCATTCACTTACTAAGCTATTATCAACAGTTTTATATATTAGATCTGTAGTATTTGCTAATTTCTGGTATAGATTGAGAAATTTTTGTAACAATGATTTCATCTCATCTAAATTTCAATTGTATTTGTATAAATCTAAACTACTTTTTAAATTATTATATAAACTTATACTTTCCAAAAGTGAATTTTCTGTCTGATTTTTTACTACTTTATCCTCAGCTCATAAGAAATCCTCAAAACTATCATTTTTCTCTTCGTTTTCATCACTAACTCACATAATATAGTCAGATTGTTCTATTATTTTTTCTATGTCTACCAAGTTTGATTTAAAAGAATCTTCTATATTTTGAACTGTAGTACTTTTACTTGAAACTGTATTATTTAGGGAATTATCTTGTTCTTTTTTTGTTGTTTCAAGTTCTTTTTTTGCTAGTTCTAAACTTTTTTTAGAAGATTCAAGTTCTTTTTTACTATTTTCTATATTTTTTTCTAGTTCGTAAATAGAATTATCTTGTTCTTTTTTTGTTGTTTCAAGTTCTTTTTTTGCTATTGTTAAGCTATTTTCAGCATTTGTTATAGAATTTTTTGCCTGTAAAATCTGGCTCTCATCAGGTCATTCATAGAGTTGTTCTAAGTTTATATTTGCATTTTCTAGATTTATTTTTGCTTCTTCTATACTATCATAAACATCGCTACTATCAAGTTCAGCAATTATATCTCATTTTTTTATAGTTTCTCACTCTTTAAAATTTACTTTTGTAATAGTTCATTCTTTGTTGAAACTTAAACTTTGCTCGTCAACTAACTGAGCATCTCAAACTACTTCAATTGAGTTTTTAATAGCTCATTTTTCTACTGTATAAATACTTGTAGAAGTAGATTGCTGGGTTGAAGATTGATTTTTATAATTGTATGCAGGAATTACTGCTATTCAGATTATAAAAGGAATTATTGAAAATTTAAATTTTAACATAGTATGGAATTATTAATATTAATTATTTTGATTAATTTGTTTTTCATGAGTTTGTACTTCAAGTATAGCTACTTGCTCAAGTTGAAGTATCTATAGCAGTTTTTTGATTTAATCATTTATCTTGATTAAAGCTACCACTTCAATTTTTGTTTCTTTCTCATCACATACCGCCTCTAAATCATTCTCATGATTTAATTTTTTCTTTCATTTCATCTATTGTTATTCATTGTCTATCTGCCATTCTTTGTAATTGTTCAACGCTCATATTTGCAGGATCAAAATTTCATCTTCAAGTTGAATTTTGTATTCTATCTTGTGAGTTTGTCTTTTTGTTATCAGAATTTACATAATCATATCAGTAAAACAACATTCATCAAACTAAAATTCAAAGTATAAAAGAGATAATAGTATTTTTCATAAAAATAAAAGTTATAATATAAACTAATAGTTCATAATATAACTTTTTAAATTAAGAAGTGTTTAAGAGAGGGATTTAAAAAACAACTTGAAAAAAATGTAATATTACTTAATATAAAAGAGCCAAAAAACTTTAAATGTTAAAAGCCATAAAATGTATAAAAGGAGGAAATTAGCTTTCCTCTCCTTCATATACTTATTTTATGGCATATAAGGTTTTTTGGCAATATAATCAGGTAGCTAATTTCCTCCTTTTTATATTGTCAAAAAACCTTTTTTATTAAAATATATATCAGTTAGTTTTCTTGGCACCTACTTTATATAGTAAGTGCTTTTTATTATGAATAACTTATCTTTAATTGAGCTACTTCCAAAAGTAGTAGCAGACTGAAAAAAAGAAGTTGAAAAAATCATGGAAAATATTTCTGAGTGAAATAAAATCAAACTTCAAACAAATGAAATCGTAGTTCCTGCAAAAGATTCTCTAAAAACGGTGTTTAAATTTTGAGAAACAAATCTTGAAAGTGAAGACTGGCAAAATCGCCTTGTATATTGAGATAATATTCTCGTGATGTCAGCACTTCTTGCTTGAGATACTGCAAATAATCTTGAATCTATGAGATGAAAAATAGATCTTATTTATATAGATCCACCTTTTGATAGTAAAGCCGATTATAGAACAAAAATCACTCTTCCTTGAACAGAACTTGAGAAAAAACCAACCGTTTTAGAACAATTTGCTTATAGTGATACTTGGAAAGATTGAACTATAAGCTATCTCAAAATGATGTACCCGAGACTTGCTCTTATGAGAGAGCTTTTAAGTGAAACTGGAAGTATTTATGTGCATATTGACTGGCATGTCGGACACTATGTAAAAATATTACTTGATGAAATTTTTGGAAAAGAAAATTTTAGAAATGAGATTGTTTGGGCTTATACAAGTTGAAATGCTTGAGAAAAAGATTTTGCCAGAAAACATGACACAATATTTAGATATTCAAAAGCAAATAATTATTATTTTTTTAGAGAATATAGAGATATAACTGACTTTTCAAAATCAAAATATAATTTAGAAGATGAATTGGGTAAATATAAAATTGTTAACTGACAAAAAAAATATATGTCAGAAAAATGATTACCTTTAGAAGATTATTGGAAAATAGATATTGAAGAAAATGATTTTTGGGAAGTTCCTATTGTTAATGTAATGGCAAAAGAAAGAACAGAATATAAAACTCAAAAACCAGAAAAACTTTTAGAAAGAATTATAAAAGCAAGTTGTCCTGAGGGATGAATTGTTTGTGATTTTTTTGGAGGAAGTGGAACAACTGCAAGTGTGGCTGAAAAACTTGGTAGAAAATGGATTAGTTCTGATATAGGAAAACCTTCTGTTATGATTCAAAGAAAAAGATTTATAGATAACGAAGCAAAAACTTTTTTGTATCAATCTATTGGAGATTATCAAAAAGAATATTTAGCTCAAACTCATGGAACGAGTTTCAGAATATGAGATTTAAGCCAAATAGTTTTATCACTTTATGGAGCCATTCCTTGCACTGCTGAAGAAAATCCTACAAAAAATGTGTGATATATCAAAGAATCAAAAACTCTTGTAGTCGTTGATAGTCCAAACAAACTTACTAACTTTAATTCTCTAAAAAAAGCTCTTCATCTCAAAGATACTTTTCTTTGAGGTTGGAAAAAAGTAGTAGTTCTTGGTTGGAATTTTAGTTCAACTATTTCTTTGGAACTCAGAGAATTAAATACTGAAGAAATAGAAGTTCTGGTGATACCACCAGATTTACTTGATAAACTCAAAACAAAACAAGGTTATAAAAAACTGGTTGATAGCTGAGCAGTAAAGTTTAGTTCTTTACAATATCTTGATATTTTCACTCCTGAAAGGATTATATCGTGAGAACAAGAACAAATAAATATAAAACTAAAAAATTATATTATTCTCACTCCTGATGCTCTCCCACTTGATGAAAAAAATAAAGAACTTTTAAAACCGATTATTGCAAATAGTCCTTTGGATTTAATAGAATATTGGAGTATTGACACTGATTATGACGGAAAAATATTTAGAAGTATTTGGCAAGATTATAGACAAAATACTGAAAATGATGATGACCCACTTAGAGTTATAAAAGAAGCAAAAATTTTAACTCCTAAAAAAGACTGAAAAAGAAAAATTTGTGTAAAAGCAGTTGATGTTTTTGGTTGGGAAAGTGAAGTAGTGGTGGAAGTTTAAAAGCTTCTTTCTTCTCACGAAGGCAAGACTTTATAACTTAAAATAGATGATATATGATTAAATTTTATGATGAGCTTGAACAAGCTATACAACAAACAAAAAAAGTAGAAATTAGGTTTAAAGAGAAAGAAACTTGAATTTTAAAAGATAGAGTTTGTATTCCTTATGATTTTGGAAAAACAAAAAAAATAAAAAAAGATATGTTTCATTTTTATGACTTAAATCCAGATGATTGAAAAACTCATAATTTATCACTAAATCCTGAACAAATTATAGATCTAATTATTTTAGAAGACAAATTTAATCCTTGCGATTATGTTAAATGGGATTGACCATATAATTGGAATATACAAAGAAATTGGTGAATTTATTCCTAATAAATAGATAAAAATCTTCTTGCCTTCGTATATAAGAAAAATATTTTCTAACAAAATAAATTATGAATCCAAATTTACAACTCTCTAAAGATATTACAAATATCGTAAATGATAGCTTCATATCTTGAGAAATGCTCGAAAAAGTAAATCCTGTTACTCGTGAACTCCTACACTTCTGGTTTGATGAGAATTGGACTATAACAAGAAATATAAATTTTCATGAAGGACAAAAACAAGCAATACTCAATACTATTTATTTAACTGAAATATTAAAAGTTAAAAGTGTGAAAGATATTTATAACGAAGTAAGTCCAGACCTTATTTTAGAAAAATCAGTTTGACTTGGATATATAGAATCAGACAGATTTGATTATAAAAGATTTTGTTATAAAATGGCAACTGGAACTGGTAAAACTTGGGTTTTATCTGCACTCCTCGTTTGGCAATATTTAAACTATAAATACCAAAAAGAAAATGAAATACTTGATAGTGAAGTAAAATTTTCTTCTAATTTTTTAGTAGTTGCTCCGTGACTTATCGTTTATGAAAGACTTTTAGATGCTTTTTCTTGAAAAATAGTTGGAGAAAAAAGAGACTTTTCGACTTCTGATTTAAAGAGTTTCCAAGATCTATTTATTCCAGAAGATTATAGAGAAAGTATTTTTTCATTTGTTCAGTCTAGTATAGTTACCAAAGAAGAAATTGGTAAAAAGATTATTTGAGATGGACAGATTATTATCACAAATTGGCATATTTTCTTAGAAAACGAAGAAATATCAGAAGAAGATTTTGAAAATATGGATATATATTCTGAAAGTGAAAAAATAATAAAATCACTTCTTCCTGCAACTCCGTGAATAAGTGCTTGAAATAGTCTTGAAACTCTTGATAATAAATACTCTTCTAAACCAGAACTAGAATATTTAAAAAGATTAAAAAATCTTGTTGTTTTTAATGATGAAGCTCATCACTTATGAGAATCAAACTCAAAAACTGATGATGAAGAAGATAAAAAATGGCAACAAGCTATGATAGATATAGCAAAAAATAAAAAAGAAAACTTTTTACAGCTTGATTTTACTGCAACTCCATATATTCAAAAATGAAAAGAAAAACAATATTTTCCTCATATAATTGTTGATTTTGATATAGTGAAAGCGATGAAACAATGACTTATAAAATCTCTTGTTTTAGACAAAAGAAAAGAAATTGCTACTTTATCAAACGATGAACTTGAATTTAAAGCAGTCAGAGAAAATTGAAAAGTTATTTCTCTTTCAAAATGACAAGAAATTATGCTTCAAGCATGACTGAAAAAACTAAAAATATTAAATGATAGTTTTACAAAAGACGGAAAAAATAAAACTCCAAAAATGCTTGTAGTTTGCGAAGATACAGAAGTTGTTCCATTTGTAGAAAAATTTTTAATAGATTTATGATATAGCGATGATGAGTTTGTTTCAATACACTCAAATAAAAAGTGAGATTTATATGATGAAGATAAAAAGAAAGTTTTCTGACTCGATATATGAGAAAATCCAAAAGTAGTAATTTCAGTGTTGATGCTGAGAGAATGATTTGATGTAAATAATATTTGTGTTATAGTTCCGCTTAGAAGTAGTACTTCATGAGTTTTGCTTGAACAAACGATTGGAAGATGATTAAGACTTATGTGGAGATGAGACCAAGCTTTAGATGAAGCAAAAGCAGAAAATAGAAAAAGACTTTTTAACGATAAAAAATCACCAAATAATTATTATGATATACTTTCAGTCGTAGAACATCCAGCTTTTGAGGAGTTTTATAGAGATTTGATGAATTCGTGAGAAATAGCATTTTGAATTGATGATAATGAACTTGATGAAGAAGATAGAGAAAAAATCACTGGAGAAATAGAAAATATAAGCTTAAAATCTGATTATAAAGATTTTGATATAGCTTTTCCTTTGATTTTATCTGATGTTGAAGAAGTTTTAAAGACTCCAGAATATAGTATAAATGCTATTTCAAGCTATCCATGAGATTATAAGGAACTCAAAAAAATGGTTGGAACAAAAGAAAAGTTTATACAAGAGGCTGTATTATCGTGAACAAGATTTTGAGATTATGATGTAGATATAGGGATTTTAACAGCAAATAGTTATAATGAATTTTTAGCAAGACTTACTAGAAAAGTAGCGGATGCAATTTGAGGTGGAGAATTTGATATAAAGAAAAATTCTAAAAATTATAATTTAATGCAAATCAATTTACCACAAATTACAAAACTTATCCAAGAATATATTGAAAATAAATTATTTTTACAAAATTTTGATCCATTAGAAGATAATAACTGGAAAGTTCTTATGATAGATGATATTGCAAAATTTATCATAAAAGAACTTATACAAATTATTGAAAATGCAAAACAAGTAGAAAGTATTTGAGAAATACAAGTAATAAACAAATATTTAAGCGAAGTTGAAAATATAAAAGTAAGAGAAAATTTTTCTATACCAGTTTCAAAATCTATTTTTGAGAAATTACCTTTTCCTTCAAATAAATGATGACTTGAAGAAGCTTTTATTCGTTTTGTTGACAATGAAAGCTTAGTAGAAAGTTTTTGTAAAATATTTGAATTCAAGCATATATTTTTTAGAATGAGATATATAAGAGATGATTGAATTCCATCATATTATTATCCAGATTTTATTTTAAAAACTGATGAAAAAATATATTTAGTTGAAACAAAAGCAACTCGTGATATAAATAATGAAAATGTCAGAAGAAAAGAAAATGCTACACTTTCATATATAAGAAAAATAAATGATTTACCACCAAATTTTAGACAAAATAGAATTTGGGAATATGTACTTTTAAGCGAAGATAAATTTTATACTTATACAAAAAATAATGCAAATATAAAAGAAATTTTAGAAAGCTCAAAAATACTTGATATTAAAAGTATATGAAATCAAGTAGCTATATTTTAGAGTCTAGTGTATTTGATAAAAAAATCAAAATTACAATCCTTCCTATAGAAATCCAAAAAGAAATAGTAACTTTTACTCTGCTGGAAGCAAGAAGACAGTAATATGAATATCCTAGAAATAAATAAATTATTAGATTTTAAATCATTAGAAAAATAGTAATGTTGCAAAATATGTTGCAAGAATGCAACATATTTATATAATATTTGCAACATTACTATTTTTATCACATAAATTATGGAAGAAAAAATCTTAAAACTTTTGCAAGAAAAAAAAATTATCACTACTAAAGAATTAGTAGAATATTTTTCTAAAGATAGAACAACTATTTATAGATGGCTTAAAAAACTTGAAGAAACAGGTAAAATTGAAACAATAAAAAAATGAACTTACAAACTCAAAGAAAGTATAGAAACATATTTCAATACTCCTACTTGGGAAAGGAAAAAAGTAAATTATAATCCAGATTTTTTAAGAAACTATATACCAAATGAAACTTACTTTTTTAGTGAATCAAATCTAAAAAAATTACAAGATTCTATTATCGATTTACCTATTGATACAGATTTTTATAAAACAAATAAAAGATTTTTAGAAACATTGCTTATAGATTTATCTTTTGCAAGTTCTTATCTTGAGTGAAATACTTATTCTTATTTAGATACAGAAGTTTTAGTGAAATACAATGAGGTAAATAAAGAGAAAACGGCAGAAGAAACCCAAATGATTTTGAATCATAAAAAAGCAATTGAATATATGATTTACTATAAAAAAGAATTAGATTTTAATAAAAATACTTTTTTTGAAATACACTCCTTACTTTGAGATAAATTACTTTTGAAAAATGATTTGTGAATTATTAGAAATAAAATAGTTGAAATTTGATGAAGTGCATATACTCCTCTTGATAATAAATTTAGATTAGAAGAAGAATTTGAAATATTTTTAGAAAAATTAAATTTTATAAAAAATCCGTTTGAACAAAGTTTGTTTATAAATGTATTTATTCCATATTTTCAATTATTTTTAGATATAAATAAAAGAACAAGTAGAATTATGTGTAATTTACCTTTAATAAAACACAATTTACCAGTTTTATCACTTATTCAAATGGAAAAGAAAAAATATATTATTGCAATACTTACTGTCTATGAACTTAATAATGTTGATTTATTACAAAATATTTGGACACAAAATTATTTACTCAACTTAGAAAAGTACAAAAAATATTTTAGTTAAAAAATTATATAATCATGACTTATTAAGATATAGCTTTAGAATTTGCAAGTCGGATTTCCCTGAGTTTGAATTGTACATATTATTTATACAACAATCAAAAAAATTACTAAAAAATCATACAGTTTTTTACTATAAATTTACTATAAATCAACTTTTTATCTAATTTATAAAAATTAAATTACTGATTCAATAATGGCTTTAAATAAGCTATTTTTAATTTTATGTATAATAAATGACATAATAAAAATATTTGTCAAGCTAGTTTTTTGCTTTAAGTTTAGGTGTTAAGTATAATGGATATGTATTTAAGACTAGTTCTTTTACATTTCTTACTAACCTAGATGGGTGCTACAAAACCTAGTAGTTACCCTAGTAAAACTTTTTTGTTTTACTTTTTGCAAAATAAAATAAAAACAAAAATAGGTGAATAATGTAAATGATGTCTATCTTTCCGAATTAAATTTATAGAATTTGACTTAATAAGATGGATATCATTTATAAAAAAATTCACCTTAAATATATACAAATTTTCCTCAAATATAAAAATAAAAGAGCCTGGTGAATTAAGCTCTATAATCTTTACCCAAAGGATAGTAAGAAGGTTATTGATAAAGTTCTTTTGAATCTTTTTCTATAACAAATAGAAACTATGGTTGTTTCTAACCACTATGTCCTTTTCCCCTAGATATTTCATACATTAAGTATATAATCTAGGTTGTGAAACTGGATTATATATTTTAGCTAAGTCACTTCTACCAAGAATACTTAGCTTTTTTTATGTTCTAAAATTATAAAAAACACTAGTAAAAATTTATTTACTAGTGTTTTTAGTATTTTAATAAAAATAAATGGTATCCCCGACAAGGATCGAACTTGTGTCTATCCCTTAGGAGGGGATTGTTCTTCCACTGAACTACGAGGACATAAAAACTAGAGTGTTTTCTAGTTTTTATAATTAAACTTTTGTAAACCAAATAACTACGGAAATAGTTAATAATATAAGTATAAAAACTACTAACATATTATTTGTAGATTTTTCATATTTTAAGTCTTTGCTTAATTTCACTTTTTCATGTCTTAAATCATCAACTTCTTTTGATAAAAATCATTTTGATTCTTCAAGTAAAAATTGTGATTTTTTAAATTCACTTATAGAAACTGAGTTTTTCGCTATTTCTTCTGCTCTACCTAATCTGATAGATAAATCTTGAATAATTATATCTTTTTTATTTATCTCATTTTTTAAATCTTCATAAATAGGTTCAAGTACAGCAAGTCATGTAGAATGAGAATTATTTACAACCTTTACATTATTTTCATTTGATTCATTTTCTTCACTATATTCTGTAGAATTCTTACTTGATTTTTTTTCTGGTACAATCACTTCTTGATTTTGAAATCCTCAATTCTTTAATGCATTTATATCATCCTCATGAACATATACTATTTTTCAATCTTTTTTAGATCTTATTTTACCTGATTTTATATATCTATCTATACTTCTTGTAGACATATTTAGTAAATCAGAAGCATCCTGTCTAGTTAATTTATACATTTTTATAATATTAAATAATATAAATTATTGCTTAGTATACTAAAAAATATAAAAATCAAAATTTTTTAGTCGAAAAAAGTTTGACTAATTTTTAAAATATATATAATACCCGAGCAATCAATTATATGCAGCTATCGTCTAGTGGTTAGGACATCGGGTTTTCATCCCGTAAACCGGAGTTCGATTCTCCGTAGCTGTACCAATAAAAATAGTAATTAGGGGTTAGTACATAGTAGCTAGTTTAAAGAAAAACTAAATATACTAAAAACTAGGTACTAGTCCCTAAATTTGTTTATCGCGGAGTAGAGAAGTGGTATCTCGCAAGGCTCATAACCTTGAGGTCGTTCGTTCAATTCGAACCTCCGCAACCATATAAAATGAATTTTCGTCAGTATAGCTCAGCTGGTTAGAGCGCGGGATTCATATCCCCGAGGTCGGCGGTTCAATTCCACCTACTGACACCATAAAGTATAACAACAAAAGCAATTACAAAACTTGGTAGTTGCTTTTTTCTTGCATTATTGTTAAATATAAATATGATAAGAAAAATTATTATTTAATATTAATTATATGTGATTAAATTGAAATGATTGAAAATGATGAGATGATAATAGATGAAAAACTTGAATTAACTTAGATTTAGAGAGCAGACTTATGAGATGAAGAGATTGAATGAGAGCTTTAAATAGAGCATGAATTAATGCTACTGAATTATTATTAGCTTGAGCAACATCTGAATGAGAATGAGTTGATGAATTAATGGATGTTTCCGAATTTCTACCACAAGCTGAAAATTCAGAGGAAGTGACAATAGAAGAACTTTTATCTGAGATTTGAGATGCAGTTTCAGAAGGTACAAAATGTGTATTAGACAAATAAACTAAATTAATGTTTTAAAAAAGTTTAGGTTGTTCTAAACTTTTTATTTTTGAAAAATATTTAATTTTAAGTACACTAACTACTAACTACTAAACCCTAACTACTAATTTATGTTCATAGATGAAGTGAAAATCAAAGTAATAGCTTGAAAATGAGGTGATTGAATAGTGTCTTGGAGAAGAGAAAAATGTATACCAAAGTGAGGTCCTCGGTGATGAGATGGTTGAAACTGAGGAAATGTATATCTGCAAACAAATGTAAATCTAAATACACTTTCAGAATTTAGACATAAAAAAGTACTAAAAGCAGATGATTGACAAAAATGAGGAACAGTAGAAATGCACTGAGCATGATGAGAAGACTTAGTTATTGAAGTACCAGTTTGAACAATTGTAAAAAATGCAAATACAGATGAATTAATCTATGATTTATCAAAAGAAAATCAAAAATTACTTGTAGCCAGGTGATGAAGAGGATGATTTTGAAATTCTCATTTTGCTACTTCAACGAGACAGGCTCCAAAATTTGCTGAGCTTTGAGATATAGGGGAAGAACTTGATTTACATCTAGAGCTGAAACTAGTTGCAGACATTGGTATTATTGGAATACCAAGTGCTTGAAAATCTAGTTTAATAAATACACTGACTAAAGTAAAAGCAAAAGTATGAGATTATCCTTTTACTACTTTGATACCAAATCTAGGAGTTTTAGAACACAAATGAAAAACACTAGTTTTAGAAGATGTTCCAGGACTTATCCCTTGAGCTTCTCAATGAAAATGACTTGGAATAGAATTTTTAAAACATATCGAAAGAACATGAGTTCTACTACACATGGTTGATTTATATAGATTAGATCAGGCATTTACAGATTATACAGATATCAGAAAAGAATTAGAATACTTTTCTCCAGAATTAGCAGAAAAAGAAGAAGTAATCGTTTTATCAAAAGCGGATTTACTAGATAAAGAAATGATAAATTATATTAAATGAGAATTTACAAAAAAATATAAGAAAAAGAAGATTTTTGTAATTAGTTCAGCTACTTCACAAGGTTTAGATGAATTAAAAGATTATCTGATTGATAATTATTCAAAAAATATTGAAGTTCTAGAAGATGAAGTAAAAGATGTAAATATAGAAGAAATTAAATTGTATGATTTGACGCAAGAAAAAGATCCAAATGATTATAAATACAAATATATCTGAGATTTAACTTTCGAAATAACTGGTACGAGAATAGAACAAATAGTGAGAATGACAGATTTTACAAATATGGATTGAGTAATGAGAGTTTATGATGTCTTGGATAAAATCTGAGCAATGCAGAAAATAGAAAAGGAACTTAGGAAAATTTTTGAAAAAGAAGAAATAGATGATAGCTCATTTTTTGAATGATGAGAGGATAAAGATATAACACCAAAAATAGTAATTGCCTGAAAAGTAATGAAATTGGATAAGTTGAAATATAATTTGTAGATTAAAAATCGTAAGTTTTAACTTACGATTTTTAAATTCTTGATAATTTAGTATTTTTTCTTATAATCAATAAAATTTTAAATTTAAAACAGAAATATTATGAAATTTAACTTAGATAATCTAGTTGTAGAATACGAAAAACTATCGGAAGAGATGTCAAATCCTGAAGTATTGAAAGATAGAAAAAAAGCAAGAGAAGTAGCATGAAAGAAAAAACAGATAGAAGAAGCTGTTACTTTATATAAAGAATATAAAATAATAAATAATGCACTAGAAGAAGCAAAAGAGATACTTCAAACTTCAAAAGATCAAGATATGATAGATTTAGCTTTGATGCAAAAAGAAGAATCAGAAATAAAAATTGAAGAATTGGAAGAAAAAATGAAACTTGCACTACTTCCAAAAGATCCAAATGATGAAAAAAATATCATAGTTGAAGTAAGAGCTTGAACCGGTTGAGATGAAGCTGCATTATTTGCTGGGGAGTTGTCACGTGCGTATATAAATTTTGCAGAAGAATTGGGTTACAAAATAGAAATAGATGAACAAAGTGATGCTGAATGAGGTTGAATTAAAGAAATTATTTTTGAAATTAAATGAGAATGAGCATACTCTAAATTTAAATACGAAGCTTGAACTCACAGGGTACAAAGAATTCCTGAAACAGAAAACAAATGAAGAGTACATACTTCTGCTATAACAGTTGCTGTTTTACCAGAAGTGGATGAAGTAGATATAGAGATAAAACCAGAAGATGTAGAGATGAGTTTTTGTAGAGCTTCTGGAGCTTGAGGGCAACATGTAAATAAAACAGATAGTGCTGTGCATTTAAAACATATTCCAACATGAGTTGCTGTATTTTGTCAGGATGGTAGAAGTCAACATCAAAATAGAGAAAAAGCATTTCAGATTTTGAGATCTAAACTTTATGCATTTGCAGAAGAAAAAAGATCAAAAGAGATATGAGATACTCGTCTAGCACAAGTAGGTAGTTGAGATAGAAGTGAAAAGATAAGAACTTACAATTATCCACAAGATAGAGTAACAGATCATAGGATAGGACAAAATTTTTCCTGAATTCCAATAATTATGAGTGGAAGATTGGCTCCTATCATAGATGCTCTTGCTATTGCAGATCAAACTCAGCAATTAGAAAAAGCTAGTAGGGGAGAGTAATATATTGACTTTTTTAAATATTAGCTATAATTCAATTATTATAGTTAATATTTTTTTATGAGACTTTGAGGATATCCATACTATGAGGCTGTTGATAAAGAGGAATTTGAAACAAGATTATATACTGATTTAAACCCTGAGTTAGATTATATACCATATAATGAGTTTCAATGACTATTATTAAATGAAAAAATTGCAATAATTTTAAGCTGAAAGAATATTTCTGTATGTGTAGCAGTAAAAATTACATGAGAGTATAGACAAATACTTTGAGAGGTTTTAGATTGATCAGTTTGGAATTTTACAGAGAATGCAATTATGTTTTATGAGAAGTTTTGAGATGAAGTGCTAGCTTGATTGTCTGATATTTTTAATTCTAGATTTGATTATAGATCTATGTTTATGGTTTTCGTTCATCTTTTAAATTGATCTCAACCTGAATTTATTCAAGGAATAAAACCTAATCAAGAATTATTACTTAAACTGGCAGAATATTTAAGTTGAGAAAAACTATGAGATATACTTGATGTTAGAGAAGATGATCAATGGAAAGCTTCAGGAATAATTATGTTAATGAAAGAAAAATGAATGCACTGAAAGATTGCGGATATTTGTCAACGCTGGATAAATATATGATCTACAAATGCTTGAAATAGAGTTATGACTATGAGTTGAATTCGTTTGGCATTGATTCCAAACAACATAGCCAAAATAAAACAATGAATCTATGATTATCAATTTTAAAGCACTAATCTAACCACTTAGTGTTTTATTTCTCTAAAAAATTGCTTTTTTTCAAAAAATCTTTAAAATTCAGATGGTATTATTTTTAATTAATATAATATGAATTACATTCAAACTTCATTTCAAATTAATTCTACATCAAAAATTTCATCTTTCATTTCTTGAAAAAGATTTAAAAGTGATGAAGAGCTTTTAGAAACTATTGAGGATTTTTTATTTTGAAAAATTATGCAAGAATCTGACGAGTGAGAAAATATTTCTAAAGAAGAAGTTTTTAAAGCTTTAGAAAAAAATATATGAATGTAATTTATGAAAAAATATTTTTAAAAGATTTAGAAAATTTAGATGAAAATATTTCAAAAAAATTAAAAAGCATTCTTTTAGAATTAGAAGAGGAAAAAAGTATTTCTAATGTAAAAAATGTAAGAAAAATGTCTGGATTTAATGATTATTATAGAATAAGAATTTGAGAGTTTAGACTAGGATTAAAGATAAGTAACAATAATTGTATAGTTAAGAGAATAAAGCATAGAAAAGATATCTATAAAATATTTCCATAAATAAAGCACTAATCTAACCACTTAGTGCTTTATTTTTCTAAAAAATTGCTTTTTCTTAAAAAATCTTTAAAATTTGGCAAACTAATAAAAAATACTAACTATTAACCATTAATTTATGACAATTCAGGAAGAAAACAAAAATTATTGAGCTGAAAATATCCAAGTATTAGAGTGACTTGAACCAGTTAGAAAAAGACCTTGAATGTATATATGATCTACTGATGAAAGATGATTACATCACTTAGTTTGGGAAATTGTTGATAATTCTATAGATGAGGCTATGGCAGGGCATTGTGATGAAATCACTGTTACTCTTTGAACTGATGGATCTTGTATGGTAGAAGACAATGGTAGATGAATACCAACTGATATTCATCCAAAAACTGGTAAATCAGCACTTGAAACTATACTTACAGTATTACATGCTTGAGGTAAATTTGGTGGTGGTGGTTACAAAGTTTCTTGAGGTCTTCATTGAGTTTGAGCTTCAGTTGTAAATGCACTTTCAAAAACTATGGAAGCATGGGTACATAGAGATTGAAAAATTTTCTACCAATGTTTTCATGTATGAGTTCCAACTGCCGATGCTGTTGAAATCTGAAAAACTAAAAAAAGATGAACAATTATCAAGTTTTTCCCTGATGAGGCTATTTTTAAAGATACAGTTGAGTTTAGTAATAAAACAATTATTTCAAGACTTAGACAACAAGCATATCTTACAAAATGAATCAAAATCAACTTTTTAGATGAAAGAACTGATTATAAATATAGATTTTACTTTGAATGAGGAATTAAATCATATGTAAATTTCTTAAATAAAAATGAAGATGTAATTGGTGATGTTTTTTATGTAGAGAAAGAAAAAAATGACATAAATGTAGAAGTAGCAATACAATACAACAAAAATTATTCAGACAACATTATAACTTTTGTTAATAATATACATACTCCAGAATGATGATCTCACCTCGTATGATTTAGAACAGCTCTTACAAGAACTATAAATAAATATGCAAGAGATAAAGGTATATTAAAAGAAAAAGATGCGAATTTAACAAATGAAGATGTTATTGAATGACTAACTTGTGTTATTTCTGTTAAAGTAGTAGATCCTCAATTTGAATGACAAACAAAAGCAAAACTTGGAACAGCAGAAGCAAGAGGTGCCGTTGACTCAGTATTTGGAGAAAAATTTTTAGAATATCTTGATGAAAATCCAAGTGAAGCAAAAAATATATGTGAAAAAGTGTTTTTAGCTGCAAGAGCTAGACTTGCTGCAAGAGCTGCAAGGGATACAATTATTAGAAAATGAGCATTAGAGTGAATGACTCTTCCAGGTAAATTGGCTGATTGTTCAAGTAGAGATCCAAAGATATCTGAACTATATATAGTCGAAGGTGATTCTGCTGGAGGTTCTGCAAAACAATGAAGAAATAGAGAAATTCAAGCCATACTCCCACTTAGAGGTAAAATTCTAAATACTGAACAAGCAAGACTAGATAAAATATTTTGAAATCAAGAAATAAAAAACTTGATAATTGCACTATGAACTTCAATCGGTGAAACTTTTGACTTATCTAGACTTAGATATCACAGAATAGTTATCATGACCGATGCTGATGTTGATGGTGCACATATCAGAACTTTACTTATGACTTTCTTTTTCAGATATTTAAGAGATTTGATAGATTGAGGTTATATTTATATTGCTCAACCACCATTATATAAACTAGCTAAATGAAAGCAAAGTTGGTATGTGTACAGTGATGAAGAAAAAGAAAGAATTATGGCTGAAAATGGGATAGTTTGAGAAAATATTCAAAGATATAAAGGTCTCTGAGAAATGAATCCAGAACAACTTTGGGAAACAACTATGGATCCTTCAGTTAGAAAGATGTACAGAGTAACAGTTGAAGATGCTACAAAAGCAGATGAGATGTTTAAAATACTTATGTGAGATGATGTAGTTCCAAGAAGAAGATTTATTCAAACAAAAGCGAAACATGTTAAGAATCTAGATGTGTAATTAAAAGCCCTTGAAAAAAGGGTTTTTTGTATTATTTTAAATTAATTTATGAACCTTTTAAAAGCTTTAATTACATTTTTTCTATTACTTATATATAGCACTACAAATTCTTATTATTATGATGACTATAAAAATTATGATAAAGTTATAAGAGTAAATACATTTGCTATGAAACTGTCTTATTATGAAAAAGGTAAAAAAATATGAACTTTTTCAGTTTCTACATGAGATGAAAAAAATCCAACACCACTAGGAAAATTCAAAATAAGCACAAAAAGTGAATTAATGTTATCAAAATCTGTATGAAAACTTATGCCATATCGGATGGAATTTTTGAATTGAGTTTATTGAATTCATGCTTTACCGGAAGATTTTAAGTGAAATTTAGATACAAAATCAGTCATTTGATCTGAAGCAGCTTGATGATGTGTAAGACTTGATAAGAAAAATGCAAAAACTTTATATAATTGGGTAAATAAATGAACTTATGTTCTAATATCATACGATAAAAAAGAATTTGCTTCAAAAGATGATATAAATGTTATTAAAAAATACTTTGGTTATATAAATAATTGAAAATATAAGGAAGCTTATAATTTGAGAACAAACAAAAATTATACTTTCGATGAATTCAAAAAAATATATAAATGATTAAATATTAATATAATGGATATTAAAAAAAATAATAACCATGATTTTATTGTAAAAACTGAAATATATAAAAATAATACATTGATTAAAAAATCAACTTCAGTATTTCAAATATCAGAAGAAAAAATAATAAAATCATTTTTATTGAAAAATTAACAAATTATGCCTTAGATTAAATTAATTAATAGAAATAAATAATTTTTAACAAAAAATATTTGACTTTAAAGAAAATAATTATAAAATCCCTCTCGCTAAAACAAATATAAAAAATAAAAACATATAAAATTTAAGTATTCCTCCGTAGCTCAGCGGTAGAGTAGACGGCTGTTAACCGTTTGGTCACTGGTTCGAATCCAGTCGGGGGAGCCATTTTTGTATAAAATAATTAGACAAGAATCTTAACTTTTCTTTTAGATAAGCTATGTGGATTCGAAATGAGGCTTGATTTTTTTCTGGTGATTAACCAGGAAAAAAATTGATTGCGACGAATAGGAGCAATCACCGATGGGTCGGAAGTTACTATTTGTGTAACAAATTGTAATGAAGACCGAATCCAGTCGGGGGGAGCCATTTTTGTATAAAAAAAGTAAACAATAAAAGTTCTTTTACATAACTTCTTGTTTTTGGAGAGATGCCAGAGCGGTTGAACGGAACAGTCTTGAAAACTGTCGTGGCGCAAGTCACCCAGGGTTCGAATCCCTGTCTCTCCGCCATTAAAATACAAAACATAAAATAAAAAATATAAAATTTAGAGTAATGATAATATAGTATATTTCTACCTGTTTTATATTTTTTATTTTCTTTTTACAATTTGGAAGGGTGCCTGAGTGGCTTAAGGGGCTCCCCTGCTAAGGGAGTGAACCTCTTTTGGTTCCAGGAGTTCGAATCTCCTCCCTTCCGCCACTAAAAAACTTAGGGTCTGTAGCTCAGTGGTTAGAGCAGTCGGCTCATAACCGATTGGTCGTTGGTTCAATCCCAACCAGACCCACCACTATATAACAGTCTCTATCTACTATATATGATAATAGAAAAATCATAAATTAAGTGGTTAGAGGATGAAAAGGTTAAATCTTTATAATTCTACATATAATTTAAGTATTATGAAATAAAGTATTATAATAGATTGAATGTTTAAATAATTTTTATTACGAATTACTTAATATATATAGTAAATAGACTAATAAAAATTAAATAAATAATTAAATATAAAAAAGTTTTGACAAAAAAAGATTTTATATTATAAATATCCAGCTAAAAGTTATTTTATGTTTATTTTTCTTACAAAATAAAAAAGTTAAAAAAAGTTTTGACAAAGAGAATTAATTTAATAGAATAACCCGGCATTTAAAAAAAGTGCAAACAAAAAACAACAAGAAAGTTCTTTAAAATAAGCAGTATATTAGATGAAAGTTTTAATCAAAGACCTAGGAAAAACTATAATAAACAATTAAAAATCAATTAAGTTTAAAAGAGTTTGATCCTAGCTCAGGGTTAACGCTAGCGGTGCGCCTAACACATGCAAGTCGAGCGGGATTGAGAGAAAGCTTGCTTTTGATCATGATAGCGGCGAACGGGTGAGTAATATGTTGGTATCTACCCTCAAGTCAGGAATAGCCCACCGAAAGGTGGATTAATGCCGGATAGACTCTACGGAGTAAAGATTTATTGCTTGAGGAGGAGCCTGCATTCTATCAGCTAGTTGGTGAGGTAATAGCTTACCAAGGCGATGACGGATAGCTGGTCTGAGAGGATGATCAGCCACAATGGAACTGAGACACGGTCCATACTCCTACGGGAGGCAGCAGTGAGGAAT
>DYHI01000018.1:0-1989 GCA_020724225.1 Candidatus Altimarinus sp.
AGTTATGATGAAAATTTAAATTCTACATCTCAGGAATGGTCAGAAACTTCACTCTCTAAGTGAGTTATGTCACACAAAAGAGATGTAAATGATTCTTATTATAACTATAACAAAATAAATTCTTGGTTTGCAGATAGATGAGTAGTTTGTAAAAATATAAACAGAGTTACTCATAGTGAAAATATATGAAGATGATACTATAAATGTTCTAGTGATACTGATTGTACAGATAAATTAATCACATGAGCAAAAGAAGTTTTTGACATGTATATGGCTGAAAAAACAAAGTCATACAAAGCACATTATGAAAGTATAATCAGAAGAGAATTTAGAAAAATATGATTATGAATAGCTATACATAAATCAGATCATTGATTTTATGAATTTTATATAACAACACATTATTGCACTGAAGTACAATAAAAAATAGTTAGCTTTCGCTAACTATTTTTTAAAAAAGTAAATATTTCAATCTTTAACTGATGCAAATATAATTCCCTACTTTAAATTAAGTTTAAATTAATTAGTTTTAAAAAAATTATTTTTATATATAATTCTAGCATAATAAAAGATTAATAAAAGATTATGAACACATACATAAGAATAGAAGAAGTAATTCTTACACTAAATGAAGATGAAGACAAAGTTTTAAAAGAAAAAACTGCAAAGGTTTTAGGAGTAAAAATTGATGATATAAAAGAATTTAAGATAATAAAAAAAGCAATTGATTCTAGAAATAAATGAAATATCTTATTTGTTTTTATAGTTGATGTAAAGATAAATGATCAAGAAAAGTATTTTGAAAAAAACAAAAAAAATGAAAAAAATATAATTAGACATAAGGTAAGATATATAGACCCTTTTATATACAATATTAATAAAATTGATTTAGGAAAATTAAAAAAAAGACCTATAGTTGTTTGAACTTGACCTGCATGACTTTTCGCATGACTTTCGTTAGCTTTAGCTTGAGCAAAACCTATCATACTTGAAAGATGAAGTTGTGTTGAAGAAAGAGTTATTCAAGTTCACAAATTTTTCACAAATAGAGAGTTAAATCCAAATTCAAATGTACAATTCGGAGAATGATGAGCTGGAACATTTTCAGACTGAAAACTTTATACACTGGTAAATGATCCTAGAAGTAAATTTATCTTTGAAGAGTTTGTGAAGGCTTGAGCTCCTGAAGAAATACTTTTTAGTGCAAGACCACATATATGAACAGATAGATTAAGAGGAGTTGTTAGAAATATGAGAAAAAAGATTATTTCACTTGGTTGAGAAATCAAATTTGATACAATGATGACAGATATAAAAGTAGAGAATTGAAAGATAAAATGAGTGTATATTTGTACTATTCCCCCTTGAGAAAGGGGACTAGGGGGTTTTAAAAACGACGATGATATTCGCAGTTTTTCAGAGTTTTTAGAAACTGATGATTTAGTACTAGCTATATGACACTCAGCAAGAGATACTTGTGAAATGCTTTATAATAGATGACTGGAAATTATCCAAAAGCCTTTTGCAATTTGAGTAAGAATAGAACACCCTAGAACTATTATAAACAAAGCTCAATTTTGAGAATCATGCAATCATATCAAACTTCCAACTGCAAACTATAAACTTGTGAGTCATCATGAAAAAACTCGTAGTGTTTATACATTTTGTATGTGTCCAGGTTGACATGTTGTTAATGCTAGTTCAGAAAAGTGAAAACTTTGTGTAAATGGGATGAGTGAATATGCTCAAAATTCAATAAATTCAAACTCAGCACTTCTCGTAAATGTTAACCCTAGTGATTTTTGAAGTGATCATCCACTTGCTTGAATTGAATTTCAAAGATATTGGGAAGAAAAAGCATTTATAGAATGATGAAGCGATTTTTCTGCTCCTGCACAACTTGTTTGAGATTTCTTAAATAAAGTTCCTTCAAACAAATTTTGATCTATTCAAACTACATTTAAACCAAACTTAAAACTTACAAACCTA
>DYHI01000018.1:1999-25659 GCA_020724225.1 Candidatus Altimarinus sp.
TTGTAACTGATGCTTTAAGGGAAGCAATTCCACAATTAGATAAAAAAATTAAATGATTTGCAAATCCAGATGCAATACTGATAGCTATTGAAGCTCGTACATCAGCAGTAGTCAGATTTATAAGAGATAAAGAAACTTGTGTTTCAAATATTACATGAATCTACCCTGCTTGAGAGTGAGCTTGATATGCCTGAGGTATTACATCATCAGCAATTGACTGACTTATAGTTGCAGAAAGTTTGATAAGAAAGTATAGTTAAATCCTATGATTTTTTAATCCTTTCCTTATTTCCTTATACTCTGGACAAAAATCTCAAACCAATTTCCAAAATCTATGAGAATGATTTTTTTCTTTTAGATGACAAACTTCATGTATTATCACATATTCTAAAAACTGTAATGGAAGATGTATCAATTTTAAATTTAAAACTATCTTTTGATTATGACTACAGCTTCCCCGCTTTGATTTAAGTGATTTGATTGATAATTTCTGAAATGGAATTCATAAATATTTTGAGTATTTTTCAAGTATAGGTAGACTCACATCATAAAGTTTTTGTTTTAATTCATTTTCTGATATTTTACATCAATTTAATAAAACCTTCTCTCAAAAAATAACAATAAAACCTTCTCAAAAACTTTCTATTATTTGATAATTTTTTTTTGAAATTTTATCTAATAGTTTTTTTCATTTTTCAAGCAATATATTTTCAAAATTTTTATCACTTTTTAATCTAATAGGTATTGAAAGTTTCAAAACTCAATCACTTCATATCCTTACATATCAATGTTTTATTTTAGCATAATTAACTATATAGTCCATATAAAATTTAGTTGTTTTAAATCTATTTTCTTTAAATATAATCTATTTTATGATAAAATAAAGAAAATATTATTTAAATAGTTAATAAATGAAAGAAAAAAATCTAAAAATACTTTTAAATTATGTAAATTTTATATTACCAATTATTGCAATATTTGTAATTACTTTATACATATACTTTTTTAACTGGCCAAGTACTTGATGATGGTTTTTGATAATAGCCAGTATAGTGTGACTTTATATGGCAATGAATATATGAGCAAATGATGTGGCAAACAATATGTGACCAGCAGTATGATCAAAAACTATAACATTATTTTGGGCAATAATAATTGCTGCAATTTTTGAAGCTGCTTGAGCTATAATAGCTTGATGAGATGTAGTAGAAACTATTAAATGATGAATAGTCAATCCAGTTATTGATTGAAATGAAACAACTTTAATTTATATGATGTTAGCTGCTCTTTTAGGATCTGCTCTTTGGATAAATATTGCTACTTTCGTAAAAGCTCCAGTTTCAGCTACTCACTCTATAGTATGATGACTTGTATGAGCATGAATGATAGCATTTTGAACAGATGTAGTAGAATGGAAAAATTTATGATGAATAGCATTTAGTTGGGTATTATCTCCTATTTTATGATGAGTAATAGCAGCATTATTACTTTACTCTATTAGAATATCTATATTTAAAAGAGATAACATGATGAAAGCTGCTAAAAATTGGATTCCTGTATATATAACTTTGATGATATTTGCATTTACAATTTATCTTATAATGAAATGACTAAAACAAATAGTTCATATAAGTTTTTCATCAACATTATTTATAAGTTTAGCTATATGACTTATCACATATATGATATCAAAATATTATGTAGATAGACATTTTAGAAATAATTTTGTAACAAAAGATTTGATAAATTCTATGTTTTGACCTCCTTTGATTTTTGCTGCAGCACTTTTATCATTTGCACATGGTTCAAATGATGTAGCAAATGCCATTTGACCACTTGCTGCTATAAATGATGTAATCCAAAACTGAACTCTTTGAGATAAATCAAGTATCCCTCTTTGGGTTATTCTTATTTGAGCACTTTGATTATCTATATGACTTGCTACTTTTTGAGCATGACTTATAAAAACAGTTTGATGAGAAATAACAAAACTAAATCAAACAAGAGCATATTGTGTCGCTCTATCTGCTGCAATTACTGTAATATTTGCAAGTTGGCTATGATTACCAGTAAGTTCGACTCATATAGCTATTTGATGAATATTTTGAGTTTGACTACTAAGAGAAAGACTAAAAAGATTAAAATGAGAAAAAAAGGATTATATAGAAAAATCTATGATCAAATCTATAGTTTTATCATGGATAGTAACTCTTCCTGTAAGTGCAGTTATATCATGACTATTATGTTTATTACTTATTAGTATATTTTAATTTAAAAATCAAAAACTTTCAGTTTTTGATTTTTTTGTATAAATTTAATTATTTATCACTTCATTGTAAATCATTCATCATTTTTTCCATTTCTTTCATAGACATTCACATTCATTCTGCTGTTTTTTTCATCATATCGTTTTGAAATTGATTCATATCCATAAAATCAATTCAAACAGGTATAGTAAACATACTATTATCATTTTTCCATTCACTACATTTATTGTATGGAATTTGTTCTAAAATTTTTGATACATCTCCGTATTCATCATCTTGATTAATTCCTATATCTAAATCTTTTTTTTCTACTGAAGTTTCAGTTTCAGTTTCATTTTTCATTTTTATTGCTGGTCAATTAGTTCACCAAACATAAGTATATTCACCATCATTTATCATAAAACTTTCACTAGATCCCGCTTCATTTGAAACATTTGAATCCATTCTAATTTTTTCTCATGAAATATAAACAACTTGATTTATAATTCATCAATTTTCTTTTATTTGTATTTCACACTTTAGACTTCAAATTTTTCACTCTGCATATTTTTGCCATAAATTCATATTTTCTTTCAAATCACCTTCTGACATATTTTTATTTCCTACTTGTACTGTTCAAGTATTTATTTTTCCTGTACTTACAAGATTCTCAATAGGAGCTTCTGTATCTTTTGTAGTAAAAAGTATTGCAACTACTATAAATCACAAAACTACAACTCATGATATATATGGAACTATTTTTTTATTCATATGAAAAATATTAAAAAATAAACCTAGATATTATATACTTTGCAATTACTTTGTAAAAAGTTTTTTAATATATAAGTTATATAATCTCTTCTTCTCATGATCAAAGAGCAAGTTTTTCAGATCAAGGTAATGCTTGTCACATAAGACTTTCAAGCTCTCAGTAAACTCATGAAATAGCAAATGAAGCTAATTCTAAATCTTTTTCCCTTTTTTTCCATATTTTTTCCATAGCTCTCCTCTCAGTATCTATCCCTGATTTTAACTGTGTAAATACTTCTCAAACAAGCATTATTTTTGATGAAAATTCTTCACTTGAAAGATATTTGTAAAGCATTTCCATTTTTATATCTTTTCACTCTAGCGATTTTTCTACTTTTGAAATTGATAACAATTTATCTCTAAGTAATGTTGCAATAGAAATAGCAAATTCAGGACTACAAATCATTATATCATCTAGCATCCCAAAGTTTTTCATATTTTTTGGTAAAACTGTTGTCACCAAAATTGCAATATTTCAGTTTACTTTTAGTTTATCTTCTTTCAGTTTCATCACCCATGAGTCTTGCCATGCTTTTGTGTTTTTTGATTCCCAAACTATTGTTCAAACAGACATTCATAGATTGTTTTTTACTGTTTGGATTATATCAGCTCACTTCACTCAAGTAGCTACATCTTCGACACTATCAATTGGGAAGGCCTGAGAAATAGAGTTTTTTAAGTCATCTTCTTGTATATCTCATTGAATTTGTTGAGATCATTGTTCTGCCTTTCTCTTAGCATCATCAAGAGATTTTTTTAATTGTTCTTGTTGTTTTTGGTACTCTAATTCTTTTTTTCTAAACTCTTCTTGGATTTTTTCCATTTTCTCATCCATCTCTTTTTTTGCATTTTCTTGCATTTTTTCTGAAATTGCTGATTCAATTTTCTTTCTTTCCTCAAACATCTTTTTTTCCATTTCTAACTCAAAGTTTTTTTCTTTATCTTCAAGTTCTCTTTGTTTTTTCATGAAATCCAACTCTTTTTTCTTAATTTCTTGTTGTTCTAATTCTGCTTTTTTAAGTCTTTCATTCATATCTTTCATCTCAAGTTCTACTTTTTGTCTTTCCTCCTTAGCTTTTTTTTCAGCATATTCTATAGCTTTTTTTCTCATTTCATCTTCCCTTTCTTTCATTTCCTTTTCAAAAGCTTGTTTTTGTTTTTCTTGTTCTTCTTTCAATTTATGTTCTTGTTCTATAAGCTTTTGACTATATTTTTCATCTGCTATTTTATCCAAATCAATCTCTGTATAACAGTTAGGACATATTATTTTTTGTGACATAATTGTTTTGTTTAAAGACTATTTATAAAATATTAATTCAAAAATATATTTTTACAAAAAAGAAATTTAAATTATTTACAAAATCAACTTCACCTTTTCTCCTCTACTCAACTTTTTCACCTCATTTTCCCTTTTCCTTGCATGACTCATCGATTCGCAATCCTCACTATAAACCAACTCTACTGGCCTTCTTATCTTTGTATAATGAGCTCCTGATTTCAAATTATTGTGCTCATGAAGTCTTTTTTCTAGATTATTTGTAGATCAGGTATACAAAGTATTATCTGCACATTTAAGTATATAAACTACCCAAGACATATAAGATTCTATTAAAAATATACAATTATTTTACTATTTTAAACTTTTTTATCAATTTTTTATAAAAATAACTCTCAGATATTTGACTCGATAAAAAATATATGTTACCATTTAATTACATAATATTTTACATTATAAATTTTTGCATATGCTTAAATTAAAAAAGGAATCTAATTATGATATGTTACATTGGTCATTATTTGTTGCCTGTGCTTTAACTATTACTTTTAAAGTAATTGAAACAGCTTCAAATAAAAGTATGGAAATATTTGCTTATCAACCTGAGTTAGCACAATATTCTGTTTTTGTACAATTTTTTAGTTAATATAAAATTTACACAAAAATAAGTATCTATTTTGATACTTATTTTTTTATTTAAAAATTATTGCAAAAAGATTTTTAAATATATAATAAAATTACTTTATATTTATAACTTTTCTAAAATATGCTTTGAGTTGTAATTCCTATAGTCCTTATAGTTGTACCTATAATGCTGATTTCTTTTTGATGAGCAGCTATGTTTGTTCCTGCAATTATTTTTGACATAATATTGATAAGTCTTTCTGTAAGAATTGTAAAACCAAATACAGTAAAAACTGTTGAAGTTTTTGGTAAATATAATCGTATACTTAGACCATGATTAAACTTCATTATACCAATAGTAGAAACAACAAAAGATCAAGTTTTATATAGAAAAAATTTTCCAGTTGATGTTGATTGAATAACTGATGATAATGTAACTGCAAGCATATGATTAAATGTTATTTATTATGTACTTGATGATAAAAATGATTCAGAAAATTGAAATATATATAAATCAATATATACTATTGATGATCATAGAACAATGATGAAATCTACAATAGATGAACAATTAAGAGCTATGATGGTAACTTTTACACATAAAAATATATTTGAAAAAAGAGAAGAAATTTGAAATGTAATAGAAGAAAGACTTAGAGATAAACTTGCTACTTTTGGTTACAAACTTGATTCTATACAAGTTAGAGATATAAAACTAGCTACAACAGTAATGGAAGCTATGAATAAGGTAATTGAGACTGAAAAATTAAAAGAAGCAGCTTTCAATGAATGAGAAGCAAAAAAGATTATGCAAGTAAAAGAAGCTGAAGCTGAAAAAGAATCAAAGATACTTCTAGGTCAAGGTATGGCATGACAAAGAATGGAAATAGCTAGATGATTTAAAGAATCAGTTGATATGATAAAACAAACTGATGATACTTTAAATGCAGCAAAAGTTTTAGATTTCTTACTTGATTCGTCTAGAATTGAAACTTTATGAAATATTTGAGATACTCAAAATACAAAATTAATTTATCTAAATGAAGATATGGAATGAAGAACAGCAAAAGCTAGAGAATCAAAGTTAATAGCTTGAAGTGATATAATGTAATAGTTTATAGTTTAGAGATTAGAGATTAGAGATTAGAGCTTAGAGGTTAGAGTTTAGAGTTTAGAGTTTAGAGTTTAGAGGTTAGAGGTTAGAGGTTAGAAAAAACTGCGATTTATAAAATCGCAGTTTTTTAGTTGTTTATAATAGTCTCTATAAGTTCTTCAAAACTTCTGCCTGTCTTTGCCCAAGATTTTGGTACTATAGATCACTCAGTCATTCCAGGAATAGTGTTTATTTCCAAAAAGAAAATATCTTCTCATCTAACCAAAAAATCAACTCTAGCATATCATCTGCAATTAAAGAAATTGTAGACTTTTTTTGCTTGAAATGCAAGTGATGACTCAAGTGATGGTTCTATTTCTGGCCAAGTTTCTTTAATTTTAGGAGAATTAGAATATTTATTTTCATAATCAAAAAACTCTCATTTTTCTTTTTGTACTTTCATTATAGGCAGAACTTCTCAAGCAACTATTGAAACACTATATTCTTCCGCTTCAACAAATTCTTGTACAAGTATATCGTCAGTAGTATTTGCTTTTATGTATTTTATTTTTTCATCAAACTCATCTTTATTTTCTACTTTGTATGTATACATAGAACTTCATCATCTATTTGGTTTTACTATAAAAGGAAAATTCTCTAATTCTAGTTTTCATTTATACAAAAATTGAGCAGGAACTCAAACTCACAGTTTTGAAACAAGTTCATTTGTAACATATTTATTTAATCAAATAGCATGAGTTTCATATGGTGAAAATGTAGTTTTTATCCCAAGTATTTCTAAAAATGCAAAGATTTTTCCATCTTCTCAGTATTGTCAATGAAAAACTGGAACTGCTAAATCATAGCTATCTTTATTTTTAAGAAATTTTTCTAAATCTGTTGGAAAATCGTAGAAATCAAAATCTTTGTTTATATATTTTTCAAAAAATTCAGCACTTCTAAGTGCAACATCCCTCTCACTACTAGTTCACCCTGATAAGATTGCTATTTTTTTCATATATTAGATTAGAGTTTAGAGTTTAAAGTTTAGAGTTTAGAGAGTTTTTAATAAATATCTAGATTAAGCAAATCAGAAACTTGAGCATTTGCAGTTGCTCACTGTCATGTTTTTTGAAGCCTCTTAAAATTATTACAATTTTCTCATCTTTCACAAATTTGTGTATTACTTCATTTTTTACAAAACTCTGCACACTTTGGAGCATATTCAATTCAAGATGGGGTTGTTAATGTAAAATTCTTAGACATAATTTTTAAATTAAATTCAACCTTAATATAGAAAAAAATTCATTTTTTTCAACTACTTTTTAATTTTTCTATACAACTTTATAAACTTTATAACTTATTTCTTTATATTTTCTTAACTGGAGCTATTTTTATATTCATCTTAATTATTCATTTTCAAGAAAAAGCAATTTCAGCAGTTTCTCAATTTAGAGAAGTAATAATTCAATTTCAAAATTTATGGTGACTTACTCTATCTCAAAGTGCAAAAGTTGAGACATCATTGAATTCTTTTGGTTTTATTTTTGGAATAGAAAAGGAACTACTATCAGTAGATAGATTCCCACCTTCGCGGGAATAACAAGGTTGGGAACTAAATCAATTTCAAAATCCAAAATTCGTAATTCGTAATCAATTCCTTTGGAATCTCTTTTATAAATCTAGAAGCAGGATTTCTTACATAATTACCAAAATGAAACCTCTCCAAAGCTCTTGAAATATAGAGTTCTTTTTTTGCTCTAGTCATTGCAACATACATCAACCTTCTTTCTTCCTCTAATTCTTTCTCATTTTCCAAACTTCTTATATGTGGAAATATACTTTCCTCAACTCAAGCAACAAAAACTCTTTTTTGTTCAAGTCATTTACTTGTATGAATTGTCATAAGTATAACATAATCAGCATCGTTCTCTACACTATCCAAATCTGAAACCAAAGCTACTTCTTCAAGGAATTGAGAAATAGACTCGAGAGGTCACATTCAGTTATAATTTGTTGCTAAGTTTATAAGTTCTTTTATGTTATCCATCTTCCCTTCTGCTTCTTCTGTTCAAAACTCATCTACTAAGTATGATTTATAGTCAAGTTTATCAACTATATATTGTAATAATTCTGCGACTTCAGTTCTAGTAGCTGTTTCTCTGAAATTTAACATCAAATTAAAAAAAGACTTAACTGCACTTTTTGCACCATTATTTAAATCATCTATTTCTTCTACGTTTTCAAGTATACTAAAATATGGTAAAGAAAAATTATCTTTATAGATATCAAGTACTTCCAAAGTTCTAGATCCTATTTTACGAGATGGAGTATTTATAATCCTTTTGAATGCTATAACATCATTTGGATTAAAAATTGCTTTTAGATAAGCTAGTAAATCTTTTACTTCTTTTCTATCATAAAATTTCAGTCATCAAACAACTTTGTAAGGAATTCATTTTGACATCAAAGCTTCTTCTATCTGACGAGATTGTCAATTTGTACGGTAAAGGATCAGATTATCTGAGTATTTATTAATTTGTAATTCCAGACTTGTAGCTATATTGTCATCCTCGTGCTTGACACGGGGATCTATTAAATTGTCTTGACCATTTTTATAGATTCCTGTCTTCGCAGGAATGACGATACTCTCTTTCATCTTCTCTTCTATTATTTTTGCTATGATTGAAGCTTCTAGTTTATCATCTGGAGCTTCTATAAAAACTATTTTTTCTCCACATTCATTATCTGTCCAAAGTGTTTTTTCAAGTGCTGTTTTATTGTTTTTTACTACACAGTTTGCGGCATCTATTATACACTTTGTACTACGGTAGTTTTGTTCTAGCTTAACTACAACAGCCTCTGTATAATCTCTTTTGAAGTTGATTATATTTCTCATATCAGCTCATCTCCAACTATAAATACTTTGCCAATCATCTCAAACTACTGCTAGATTTCTATACTTTGATGCAAGTAATTTTATTATTTCATACTGAACCATATTTGTATCTTGGTACTCATCTACCATTATGTATTTATATTTCTCTTGATAATAATCCAGTATTGTAGGATTTTTTAATATTTGCAAAGTCTTGAAAAGTATATCATCAAAATCAAGTGCATTGTTTTCTGACATCTTTTTTTCGTAAATTACATATGCTTTTTGAACTTGTTCTTTTATATAACTATCAACTACTTTTGAATAATCTTTTGCTCTTAAAGAGCTATTTTTCGCCTCACTTATAAAATATGATATTTGCCTTGCAGGAAATTGCTTTTCATCCAATTGTAGATCTGTAGTCAAAATTCACTTCATCATTTTCAGTTTATCATCTTCATCATATATGATAAAATCTTTTTTCAAATCAATTCCAAGTTCTGACAAGTCATACTTATTTAATATATCTTTTAGTAAATACACTCAAATAGAATGGAAAGTCCCTATAAGTGGTAAATTTCACTTTTGTCTATAGATATTGTTATCTATATGAATTCAAAGTCTTTTTCAAATTCTTTCCCTCATCTCTTTTGCTGCCTTATTCGTAAATGTCACACAAAGGATTTCTCATGGATTAACTCAAACTTCTTTTATCATATGTTCTACCCTAGCTGTTAGAGTTGCAGTTTTTCAAGATCAAGCTCAAGCTATAATGAGTAATGGTCATTCTATTGTATTTTTTGCTATTTCTTGTTTTTCATTTAAGTTCATTTTTTTTGTCTTTTATCTATATAAATTTTCAGTCATCCAAGTAAAAATAGTTTTAATAATTTTAGTATAGTTTATGAAAAAAATATTATTTTCAAAGTGTATTTTTTATTTTGTATTTAAGAGTTTTTTTATATAATAAATTCATTAATTTTTAAGTGTAATTTATGAAACAATACTTGGATCTACTAAATCACATAATGACAACTGGGACTGACAAAACAGATAGAACTTGAGTAGGAACAAGAAGTATTTTTGGATACCAAATGAGATTTGATTTAAGTGAAGGATTTCCGCTTTTAACTACAAAAAAAGTATTTTTAAGATGAATTATTCATGAACTTATATGGTTTTTAAGTTGAAATACAAATATAAAATACTTAGTAGATAACAATGTAAAAATCTGGAATGAATGGCCATTTACAGCTTATTTAAAAGCAAATAATCAAGAATTAGATTTTCCAAGATATAGTGAAGAGTGGTCAAAAAAATTGGAAGAATTTATAGAAAACATCAAAAATGATGAAGATTTTGCAAAAAAATGGTGAGAGCTTGGGCCGGTTTATGGTAAACAATGGAGAGATTTTGGATGAGTAGATCAGATAACAAATGTAATAAATCAAATCAAAAAAACTCCTGATAGTAGAAGACTTATAGTTTCTGCTTGGAATCCAACAGAAATAGAAGAAATGGCAAAATCAGGATTACCACCATGCCATACTCTTTTCCAATTCTATGTAGCAAATTGAAAGCTTAGTTGTCAGTTGTATCAAAGATCTGCTGATACTTTTCTTTGAGTTCCTTTCAATATAGCTTCATATGCACTTTTAACTATGATGATTGCTCAAGTTTGTGATTTAGAGCCTTGAGAGTTTGTACATACATTATGAGATACACATATATATAGTAATCACTTTGAACAAGTAAAAGAACAACTTTCAAGATCTCCACTACCATTACCTACTATGAAAATAAATCCAAATGTAAAAGATATATTTTCATTTACTATTGATGACTTTGAACTAGTATGATACGAAAGTCACCCTGCAATAAAAGCTCCAATTGCTGTTTAAATATTTGCATAAAAAAAATTATTGTGATACAATTTTGTTGTATTATTAATTAATCTATATTTTTATGTTTAAATTTTTAAGGCCAAAGAAAAAAACTAATTACCAATTACTATTTTGGACAGCATACTTATCAATAGTTGTTGCTTTAACTGCTAAAATACTTGAATTATCTTCAACTCTTACATTAGAAATAATTACAAAATATCCAGAATTAGCTGAATACTCAACTATGGTAAGACTTTATGTAATATTTAGTTAATTAGTTGATTTTTAAAAATATATTATATAATGAAATCATTATATAATATATTTTTTATTATGAAAAAATTTGGAGTAATACTAGCAATGGATAATAAAAATTGAATCTGAAAAAATAACGATTTAGCTTGGAAATTAAGTGCTGATTTGAAGTATTTCAAAGAGATTACAACAAAAACTGAAGATTTATGAAAATTAAATGCAGTTATAATGTGAAGAAAAACATGGGATTCTATTCCTTCTAAATACAAACCACTTCCAAATAGAGTAAATTGTGTAATTAGTAAAAAATTGCAGATAGAAAGTACAAGTTCAAATATAGATGATTTTGTACTACACTTTAACTCTCTAGATCATGCATTGGAAGAATTAGAAAAAAAAGAAAATATAGAAAATATATTTATTATAGGTTGATCTAGTGTTTACAATATAGCTCTGGTTCATCCTATGCTTGATAAAATATATTTAACTGAAGTTGACTCTGATTTTGATTGTGATAGATTTGTAGAGTTTGATAGAGATAATTTAATAATTGAAAGCTATTCAGACTGGCAGGAAGAAAATGGTATAAAATTTAGATTTATGGTATACAAAAAAGCTTAGTTTTTAAACTAAGCTTTTTATTTTTTTTTCCAAATCAATAAGACTTTCAAAAAAAACTATATTTTTACTTTTTGTAAGTCAATAGATAAGTAAATAATTATCCTTAAATTTAGTATTTACAAGAATTTTTATTTCCTTTCATAATTCGTATGCTATACCAAGTTCAAGAAGCATACCTTCAGACCTTTTAGGATGATTTATATAAGCTAAAACTATATCACACTTTTCTATTTCTTCTTTTGCCTTTCTACAAACTGTGGAACTATCATTATTATTTTCCTCATCTAAAAAATATATATAGTTTTCTATATTTTTTTCAATAAAAACTCCTCTGAAAAAGTTTAAATCTTTCAGAAGAGTTTCTTCATCTATTCATGTTTGCTGATATGATAGAAATATTTTCATAAATTATTGATTTAACCAAGCTAATGCTTTTTCATTCATCTCTTTTGTAGTTAATTTCAATCTTCATTCACCATAAGTAACAGCTTTTTTTTCTTGAAATATTTGTTCTCAAGTCAATCAATTAACAAGATTTCCATCTTCATCTCTTATTGCATATACTTCTGACATAATTTAAAAAGTTAAAAATTAAATAACAAACATATAATAACTATATTTATATAATTTGTCAAGTTTATTTTATTTGTAAATATTCTCTCCAAAAATCTAGTGAAGAAATCTTTTCCCAAGTAGCCTTTAATAACTCTTTAAATTCATCATACTCCTCATCACTAAATGCAACTTCAACAATTTTATAATCATCATTTTTTCATTCTACAAAATCAAGTCACATAGAAACTATATCGTATTTTGAACTAAATTCTCTATCTAATTCACAAAGAAGTTTATAAAAAAGTAATTGTCTTCAGTATTTTCACTCTTTGAAATCTTGTTTTTTATTTCCATCTTTATCCACTCATTTTATTTCTCATAATCTTTTTATACTTCAAGTTTTGTAATCTATTATAGATACTGCCTGTTTAAAAAATGCTAATTGTCATCAAATTTCCACATTTAAATTTTTTCCATAACTATTCACTATTCACTGTTCACTATTAACTAACTCTATTTTATCTATTTTTCATGTTATTGGAATTCAAGAAAAAACTATATTTTTTCATCTGAAATTATATTCTAGTTCTAGATGTTCTCTGAAATTATTTTTGTAAGTTTCATAATATCAAGTTAATCATTTTAATCATCTTTCTTCAAGTCTTTCAAGTTCCTCACTATTCAAAATCTCTTGTTTTATCAATAGTGAAAAAGTAGCTAGTAAATAATCTAGTTTTGGTAATACATTCTCATTTTTATATTTAATAAAAAATAATTCAAGAGTCCTATGATAAACCTTTCAGAAAATAGTTGCCTCGTTATCCACAAACGGATACTTAAAAACAGCTTCCTTCAAAAATACTCCTGGATCTTCTAAAAATTTATTTAAATCTGAAGGTGATAGTTTGTAATTTTTTAAGAAATTTTCTATGTAATCCAATTCTAAATCTGTATGTTTTATCAAACGATTTGTAGTTCAAATAAGCGAATTTTTCATAAGTTTTGTAAAAGTGTCTTCATCTTGTTTTGTAGACTCAATAAAACAAACACTATCTCACAGTTCTTGAACAAATTGAGAAATTATATTTATTTTTCAGTCAGTATTTCTTCAAAAACTCAAAAATAGGTTATCACGAGCCCTAGTTAAAGCAACAAAAAACAATCTTCTATCTTCTTCTAATTGTCTTTCTTTTTTATCATCTGCTTCTTCTGCAAACTGTAATCATTCTCAAACAACTCATCTTGGAAGTTTAAGTTTTTCTATAACTCTTTTGTTATTCCAATTTCAATCAAAAAGACCAGGAATAAAAACAGTATCAAACTCAAGTCATTTTGAAGCATGAGCTGTCATAACTTGTACTCAATTTTTTTTATCAAACTGTATCTGCCTTTCAATAGCTATATTGAATTTATTATGTAATCAAATCTTTGTAAGCAAACTTTTTACACTAAATTTTTTATTTAACTCTACCCACTTTTTTATCTTATTGAAAAGTGAAAAAATATCTTGTAAATCGTCAAAAGTTCAATTTTTTTCTATATAATTTAAAATTCAAGATTTATCTATAAACTCATTGAAAAATATTATAAAGTTTGTACTTGATAATCTAGAATTTAAATACGCTAAATTATCTCTGAAGTCTAGCAATTTTTGTTTATTTCTAAATTCTAATTCTACAAAATTCTCTAAGTTTTTTAACAAATCAAATATTTTTATTTTATCTTTTCTTACGTAATTTTTATTGTAAAGGTACTGATTTATTGAAAGAATATCTATTTTGTCTACATCTATAAAATCACACCTAAGTACATTTATAAAACTTTCTTCATTTGAATATGGATTAGCAATTACTTCTAAAAATTGTAGTATAAATTTTATATAATCTGATTTCAAAATATTTGTCTTCAATTTTGATTCTACTTGTATTCCATTTTCATGTAGAAAGCCTGACCAAGATTCAACTTCCCTATTATTTCTTACAATAATTGCAATTGAGTTTAGAGATTGTAGATTGGAGTTTAGAGATTGTATTTTCTCCAAAACAAAATTTTTCTCATCAATTTCATTTGATGCAGAATAAAAAATTGGTTTATTTTTAAAATTCATTCGTCATTCCGGATTTAGTCCGGAATCTATCAATTGATTATTATAATTGGATTCATCTTTTAATAAGGTTTTATTTATATTTTTATAGATTCCTGCCTCCGCAGGAATGACGGAACTAATATCATTTTCAATTTTACTTTTTCAATTCCTACTTTTCACTGAAATTAAATCTTTTTTTAGTCAATTTATTTTATTTACTAATCTTTCTGAATTATTTTCTATAAGTTCACTTGAAGCATCTAGTATTTCCTGAGTTGAACGATAATTTTCAGACAGAACTATAAACTTAGTATTTTTATACTTATTTGAAAAATCAAGCATATTTTCTATGTTTGCTCATTGAAAACGGTAAATTGATTGATCATCATCTCAAACTACCATAATATTTGGATAATCCTTATCTGGACTAACTGACATTATCAAATCAATTATTTCATTTTGAGCATTGTTTGTATCTTGATACTCATCAAGCATTATGTATTGAAATTTTTCAGCATAATAATATTTTAATTCATCATCATCTTTCATTTTTTCCAAAACAAAATTAATCAAATCTGAAAAATCATAATATCATTTTTCTTTCAAAATTTTATTATATTCTTCAAAAATCAAATATAATTCTTTCATTTTTCAAACTATTTTTTCATAATCACTTGAATATTTTTCTATATTTTTTATTCTTTTGTTTTGTTTTTTTTCTTCTAGTTGTTCAGCATAATATTTTTCTTCAGCAAATATCAATGAATTCAATTTTTCTAAACTTACTCATTCATTTTTTAGATTTCAAATTGCTCTTTTTATATCAGAAAGATAAAAAAGTTTGTCACCATACGTGAAAAGATGTTCTAACTTCTTTTCATTTACCAATTTTTCAATTATTTCTGACAATAATTCATAACTATCAACATCATCAATCAAAGTTGAACTTTTTGAAAAAACAAATTTATGCGCAAAGTTTTTTATGATATCTTGTGCAAGAGAATGAATAGTTGCGACATAAACTTTGTGTGCATCAGTTCATATAAAGTTAAGTAATCTCTCTTTTATAGCTACAACTCAACTCTCAGTAAAAGTAGTAATTAAAATATTTTCTGGATTTACTTTTGCATTTAGTATCAAGTTTGCAGTTCTAGCCCCTAAAACTTGAGTTTTTCAAGTTCAAGGTCCAGCGATAACCATAGCAGGTCAATCTATATGATTAACTGCTTCTTTTTGAGATAAATTTAGTTTGTTATATAAATCTTCGAATGATGTCATAAAAACAATAAAACAATAAAAATTTTTTTTATTATATTAATTTTCCATAAATTTAAAAAAAATTTGTAAATTATTTATTTTAAATATAATGAACTTGAGCAATCTTTGGTTAAATAATTTTCACTATTATTCAAGAAGAATTTTATATCTTTTGTTATAGAGTGGTTTATTACAAGATTATGCTTGTATTTATTTTTTTAATTTGTTGTACATGAACGAACAAATTGCAGAAAACAGAAAACTTTTCGTTGGAAATTTACCTTGGGAAATGAGAGGTAAAGATTTAGCTGAAGCATTTTCAGAATTTGGTCAAGTAGAATTTGCTACAGTTATACTTGATAGAGAAACTAAAAGAAGTAAAGGTTTTGGTTTCGTTACTTTTGTTAATTTAGAAGATGCTAAAAAAGCTTTAGCTGAAACTAATGAAAAAGAATTAGAAGGTAGAAAAATCTTCGTTTCTTATGCAAAAGAAAGCGGAGAAAGACCAGCTAGAGACTAATTTAATATAGTTTTAAAAAAATGCTTAGATGTAAAATCTAAGCATTTTTTAGTTAATTTAATATTTTTAAAAATTTAAGGCGGTCGCAAGCGACCGCCTTTGCCTTACTGGTTTTTTTCAGGGTGATTTGAAGTTGCCATCGGGCAACCGCCACAATCTCTTCCTTTTTTTTTCTCGCGTTCACATTCCGAACTATCCGGTGTATGACCATGATTGCATCCGGTCAATTGGATGCCTTCACGACCAGCACGAGGGTCATAAAAACGACCAACAGTTTGAGGCATATGTTTCCCCTTTCTAAATCACCGCTCCACATTATATGGTTTACGGCATAAATATTATATACTTCTAAATTATTTTTGTCAAAATTATTTATTACAATTGTCTATTTAAATATTTGTTTGATAAAAAATAAAATATAAATACAATCCAACAGCTAAAAAATATAAATTATAAATAAATGAACAAACAACTTGTATTGATGGATAAACTCTCTTCTAAAAAAGAATGAGTTGATTGATGAAAAATTATATCAGACGAAATTAAAGATCAAATGACAATTCTTATGTCATCTGGTTTTTCTGTTTTAAATAGAAAGGATTTCTTTTGATGATCAAATAATTTTAAATTATATTTTATTCAATGATCAATGTATCAAGAATTTATACTTCCACAAACTCAATTTATGTTGAAATTTATAAAAGAAAATCAAGAATTATATAATGAAATAGTATCAAAAATGACAGATTATCAAAATGATAGATCAATTAAAAGAAAAATTGATGGTTTACTTTATGAAGCTTATTTGATAATCAGACAATATCCTGAATCTCCTTCAAATTACGATATATGCAAATAAAAATAAAAATAAAAAATAGATTACTTAAAAGTAATCTATTTTTCATTTAGTTTATCGATTCATTTATCAGCATCTTTTAAAAGTCATTCTACAAAATAAAATAAACTTACTCATAAAAGTAGTCATGCAATACCAAATAAATGTTCTGATACAATAAGTATAACAAAAGTTAAACTTACAGGTAAATTTAGAAATTTTGATACAATTTTTGGATTAAGATAATATGCTTCTACAAAATGAACTATAGATATCATTAATATTATCAATATAACTGCATTAAATCATCAAACAAGACTATATCATACAAACAAAATAGGAATAGATGATAAAAATGTACCCAAAACAGGGATAAGTCAACATAAAAAAACTACAATAATCAATGTTAATATATAAGGAAAAGTCATTCAAAACATCCATCAAATTATATATAATCCTATCGTAGTCAGTATAGTATTAACCAAAGCTATCATAGCTTGAGCTTTTAAAATAAGTCAAAAACTTTTTACTATTCTTTCAAAAAAATCTGCATATTCATGATAAAAAAATGAAAAATTTGATTCTTTAATTCATAAAAAATATTCTTTAATCTTGTCTCTATCCACGATAAATATATAACTAAGTATAAGAGAAAGAATTATTTGCAAAAACAAAAATCATGCAGATTTTACTTTTTCTATTACAAACCATACTTTTTCCATATTTGGAGTATTGATTATCTCAGTAATACTTCATCAAAGTTCAGTATTTAAAACAACTAAATCCTGTAATTTAGTAACAATACTTGTTACTTCATTTTTTATAAAAGGAACCTTATCTGGGAGAGAAACAAGTTCATCAACTATTTTTGGAAGCACACTTGAAAGAGTAAAAACAATAAATGCTATAAAAATAATATATTCTATAAGTATTATAACATTTAAAGAAAATAACTTTTTAAGAATTTTTTTTACTTTTCATTTTTCAAAAATTTTATCTATGGTAAAATCAAATTTTCATTTTAAATAATCTCAAAAAGATAAGAAAAGATAAGAAAAAATAAATGTTAGAAAGAAAATAAATGCAAAATCTGAAAAAAGATAAAAGAAAAGTATCAACAACAAATAAGCTATGATTTTTTTCAAAAATTTTTTTGTTAAAAACATTTTTGAAATTTTTTTTATTTCAGATTGATTCATGTAGTCAAAATTATGTGTTATTTTATATATTTTATAGTTTTTTACTGATTTTGCAAAATAAAAAAATATATATTTTTGACTTTATCGATTTGAGATATAGTATATGAGAGTAATTCTCATTTCTTATTTTATTATACTATTATTTTATGACAAAAAGTAAAATCTGACTTATATGACTTGCCGTAATGTGAGAAAACTTGGCTAGAAATATAGCAAATAATTGATATACAATATCTGTTTACAATAGAACTTCAGAAAAAACAAAAGAATTTATTGAAAAAAACTATTCTTGAAATATTGAATGAACTTATTCCATAAATGACTTTGTGCAAAGTCTAGAATCCCCTAGAAAGATAATAATTATGGTAAAAGCTTGAAATCCTGTAGATCAGGTAATAGATGAATTGAAACCATTATTAGATAAATGAGATATAATAATCGACACATGAAATAGTTTTTATAAAGATTCTCAAAGAAGATATAGTGAACTAAAAAATGAATGATTTAATTTTATTGGATGCTGAGTTTCTGGATGAGAAGAATGAGCATTAAAATGACCAAGTATAATGCCTTGAACAGATAGTGAAACATACGAAAAAATAAGAGAAATACTTGAAAGTATAGCCGCAAAAGATTTTAAATCATGAAAATGTGTAAGTTATATATGAAATAATTGAGCATGACACTATGTAAAAATGGTTCATAATTGAATAGAATATGCAATAATGCAAATGATGGCAGAATGATATGATATACTTAGAAAAGCTTACAATTTAAAAGCAAATGAAATATGAGACATATATAATAATTTTAATAATTGAAATTTAAACTCTTATTTATTTGAAATATCCTCAAAAATACTTTATAAAAAAGATGAATTTAATTCAAACGATTATTTGATAGATCATATAGTTGATAGTGCATGAGCAAAATGAACTTGATTATGGACATCTATAGAAGGATTAGAAAAATGACTTCCAATTTGAACTATAATAGAAGCTACTCAAAGTAGAAATTTATCTTGAAAAAAAGAATTAAGAAAAAAGTTAAGTAAAATTTATGATTTAAAAATAGATTCAAAAAATATTAAATTAGAAGAAACTATTAGCAATCTAGAAAAAACTTTGTTTGCTTGAATGATTATAAGTTATGCACAATGATTAGCACTTATAAATGAAACCTCTAAACAAGAAAACTGGAGTATAGATATGGCAGAAATAACTAGAATCTGGCAATGAGGATGTATAATAAGAGCAAAAATTTTAGAATTTCTAACTGATACCTATTCAAAAAATAATGAAGTTGAGAATATTTTGGAACTAGAAGATGTAAAAAATGAAATTTTATCTTCACTTACAAGTTACAAAGAAATAATAAAACTATCCGTAGATTACAATATACCTACCTCTAGTTTATCTTCATGATTAAATTATTTTTATTGAATAACTTCATCAAAAAATAGTGCAAATTTTATACAATGACTTAGAGATTTTTTCTGAGCACATACATACCAAAGAGATGATATGGATTGAGTATTTCATACAAAATGGGAATAATTTAAATTTATAAACTATACTATGAATACAATTTTTATAATTTTTTGAGCTACATGAGATTTAGCAAAAAGAAAACTTTTTCCAGCTTTATACAATATTTATAGAAAAGAAAAAAAAGAAGATATAGATATAATTGCAGTTTGAAGAAGAGATTTTGATAATAAAAGTTTTAAAGAGTATATAAAAGAAAAAACTCTTAATTTTATAGAACATAAAAAACATTTTGATGATTTTTTAGAAAAAATTAAATATTCAAAAGTAGAAATAGGCAATAATTACGATTATATAAATCTAAAAGATAAAATTAAACAACTTTCAAAAGAAAATACTCAGGTAATAATTTACTTATCTATTTCTCCTGACAATTTTATCCCATTTATAGATAATTCAAAAAATCTAGATTTACCTAAAAATTCAAAAATAATTTTTGAAAAACCTTTTTGAAAAGATTTAGAAACAGCTATTTTTTTAAATAAAAAAATTACAGAAATATTTCAAGAAGAACAAATATATAGAATAGACCACTACGTATGAAAAGAAGCAATTCAAAATGTACTAGCTTTTCGTTTTTCAAATATACTATTTGAACCAATTTGGAATAATAAGTATATAAATAATATACAAATAACTGCAACAGAAAAAATATGAATAGAAGATAGATGATGATACTATGATAAATCATGAGCACTTAGAGATATGGTACAAAATCATCTTTTTCAAGTTCTCGCACTTATCGTTATGGATCCACCTTCAAAACTTGATGCAGAAAGTATTTCACAAGAAAAGCTAAAGGTTCTTCACTCTATAAAAATACCTACAAATGATGATTTAGTTTTTTGACAATATATATGATACACAGACGAAAAATGAGTAGAAAAAAATAGTAAAACAGAAACTTTTGTAGCTATGAAAATCGAGGTTTCAAATTGGAGATGTATATGAATTCCAATTTATCTAAAAACATGAAAAAATTTAGATAAAAAACAAACAAAAATAGTTATAGAATTCAATGAAATTCCAAATATTTTATTTAAAAAATTCTGAAATATAGAAAAAAATAGAATAATAATTGAAGTTCAACCAGATGAATCAATTGATATACATTTTAATATAAAAGAAAACTGAAATTCTAAAGAAGTACAAGAAGTAAAATCTAAATTTAAAAAAGAATTATATAGTAAAGAAGCTTATGAAAAACTGATTGAAGATGTTATAATTTGAGATAAAACACTATTTACAACTTTTGATATATTGAAAGAATCATGGACTATCGTAAATGATTTAGTAAATTGTAAAGACAACTGCCCTATTTTATATAAATATGAACCTTGAACTAAATGACCAGAAATAGCAAATAATTTAATAGAAGATGATAATAAAAAATGGTATGTATAAAAATAAAGAAAATGATTTTATAATAAATTTTATAGAATCAATAAAGTCTCTGGAAAAAAAAGAAAAAATAGTTATTTGACTGTCTTGATGAACTTCTCTTAATAGTTTTTATGACTGATTAGTAAATGTTTTTGAAATATTAACTAAAGAATTGATATCTAAAATAGTTTTTTGTTTTCTTGATGAAAGATTTGTACCTATAAATCATGATGATAGTAATTATAAATCAAATTTCACTTTATTTTTTTCTAGATTACTTGAAAAGAAATTAATAAATTCAGATCAAATAATCAAATTTGATATCGAAAAAAATGATTCAATATCAAATTATTCACAAAAAATTAAAAAAATAGATATTGCTTTGTTTTGAGTTTGACCAGACTGACATATCGCCTCCCTATTTCCACAACACACACTACTTTCAAATGAAGAAAATAATTACATAGAAATATTTGATTCACCAAAACCACCAAATCATCGAATAACTATATCAAAAAATATGATAAACAACATAGATTATAGTTTTGTATTTTTTATGTGAGAAACAAAAAGAAATGCATTAAATGCATTTCTTAACGAAAACATAAGTTACAAGTATTTCCCTGTAAAACTTGTAAAAAATAGTAAAAATTATTTTTTGGTAAGTGATTTATTTTAACTAAACAACCATATTAAGTTTACTTAACTCAGCATACATTCAAGGACTTTCAATTTTCATTTGTTTTGATTTTACAACATCAATTACAGAAGAATTAAGTGATGATAATGGTTGATCCCATATATCTGCAAATTGTGATTGATATGAAGAGTAATCTACTGCCCAATTTTTTGCAAAATCAGAAAATGGTTTATCTCACATCTTTTTTATTTTTATTTCCCAAAGTAAATTAAATGCATTCATTCACTCTTCCATATTAGGAAATCAAAAATAATTTCATCATTCATTTGCTGGTCTAGCGGTACCAATATAATAATCAATTCAATGTAAACTTAATGTTCTAGCAAATGTTTCATTGTAAGTTATTCATGCAGGATTATTATTTTTTATACTGGCTTCTCTTGGATATTTATCCTTCAGTCATCTTAAATCAATTCAAGATAAATTTGTTCAAGTTAATTTATCAAAATTAATAACTACAGATTTACTAGTTTTTTCTGATGATGTGATTTTAGATTCATCTATTCCATAATCTTTTGCAGCTTTTTTCCAATCTTTATTATGCATTTTTAATAATCTTAAAACAAATTCATCTGGATATTTTCAATGTTCATTTATATTTCACCAATCTTTTATAGTTCATCTAACTCTATGTACTTTAGTAATTAACTCTTCTATTTTTATTTTTTTTTCAGATTCATCTTTGAAATTTTCTAAATATTCTCAAAAAATCAAAACAGCTAAATCAGGAGAAATTCATTTATCTATTGATGATTTAACTAAAACACCTAATGAACTAATTTCTGGATTATTTTTTATATATTTATCATATTGAAGTTTATTTTCTTTTACTATACTATCTGTATTTTCTGTTTTTAAAACTGTTATTTTTGTTGATTCATGAATTGTAAGTCTTTTATTTTTTACATTAAAAAACTCTCAATTTAATCAAACTCTAGTATATACTTCTCATCATACTTGCACACTTCTAACTTCATTTGGCAAAACTTGTCATGCAGTAGTTAATAAGTATAAATCTCTATTTAATCTTCAATTATAAGTAAATGTAAACTCAATATTATCTCAATCTTTTACATCATTGTAATTTAAGTTTCATTTAGTTATATATCTAAATCTTTCTTCCATTGAAAATTTTAGAAATTCTTTATTTGTCATATTAGATAATTTATCTGCAATCTCTTTTGATAATCATTTTCTTTCTAATTGAGAAAGTCACAATTCAGCCTTTACTTGATCAGGATGAGTATTTTTTTCTATTTTTTCTTTTCATTTTAAAACTTCAACTGACATAATTTGTTATATTAAAATATATTTACTTTATTTTAACATACTTTATTTTTGTAGTCAAAAAATGAATTAAATCTGAAATAATTTTAAATTTATAGTAGTTAATTTTTAATACATCTAATAGTTAGTGCACGAGCACGATCATTTGAATAAGCACTATTAACATAGCCATCATAAAAACGAATATTATATGCATCAACACCTGCTATTGATGAGGTCCAATAACGACCATGTGTTCATTGATTAACCATAGCAGCATTATCCCAATGACGATTACCAACAAGAGGCAATTTAAGTGCATTTGATAGGTTAATTCAGTTTGATCATCATCACCATGCTGTTATTATTGCTGACCATTCTGGTTGTGATGGTATATGATAGTTTGTAGGACATGGTCACTGTCTTGCTATAGATGTATTTGTTGTATGTCACCAATTATCTGTTATATCTGTATTTGCCCATGTATATGGACTTGGTAGTGATGCATTCCATACAAATCAGTATGTATCTGTTCCAGCATTAAGTCATACACTTCATGGAATTGTTGTTGACTGTTGTGTAACTGTTCAACTACTTGGGAATGCTTTATTTCTTCACCATTG